>NZ_JANGCA010000010.1:0-119427 GCF_024463855.1 Clostridium sp. DFI.1.208
TTACCATAGAGCAGATAAAGAAGAAATGCGAAAAAGAGGAATTTATCTCGAATAGTGAGGGCTACCACTTTGACGAAAGCAAGTTTGATGATTTCGACACCGCAAAGACCGTTTATATCGGTGCTGGGAAATCGGGATTGTCCTACCGCTTTTATGACAAGGATAAGGAAGTCTGTTCAAAACATAATAAGACACTTGATGAAGTCGGCAGTTGGAAACGGACAGAAATGCAACTGCGTGATGATAAGGCTCATGCTTTTGCCATGACATTCAAGGACAGACCGCTGGAACTGGGAGAACTGGCTTTCGGGCTATTGGCAAACAACCTACGCTTTGTCGTACCAAACAGAAACGAAAGTAATAAAAGCAGATGGAAAACGTGTCGGTTTTGGGAACGCTTTTTAGGGGCTGTGGAAGTCTTAAAACTGCAAGTACCAAAACAGCAAAATTCCCTTGAAGAAACACAGCAATGGCTCACAGAGGGTGGCGTGATTTCCGCTGTCAAAAGTTTTTACTTCTTGGAAGAACATGACGCATTAGGTGGACTGGAAAAAGTGGGAACTATGCTTGATAAGGCAAGATACAGCAATTCCCTTTCCAGTAAACTAACCGCCCACTTACAGAGGATAGACCGCACCGACCTTATCCCCTATATCCAGTATGACACGAAACATGGGAAAGGGGGTATCTGATGAATAACAACGATATTCCTGTATGGGAAAAATACACCCTTACCATTGAAGAAGCGTCAAAGTATTTCCGTATCGGAGAAAACAAGTTAAGACGCTTGGCAGAGGAAAACAAGGACGCTGGCTGGCTCATTATGAATGGCAACCGCATACAGATTAAACGCCGACAGTTTGAAAAGGTCATTGATAAATTGGACGCAATCTAATGCAAATGAGCCTTGTATGTGTTATGATGAACATAAGTCATATCAAGGCTCTTTCCAACAAGGAAAGGAGCAGATACCATGAAAGAAAAAAGACGGGATAGCAAAGGACGTATCCTGCATACTGGAGAGAGCCAACGAACAGACGGAAAATACTTATATAAATATGTGGACGCATTTGGAAACACAAAATATGTGTATGCTTGGAGATTGACACCCACAGACCCGACACCAAAGGGAAAACGGGAAAAACCCTCACTTCGTGAACTGGAACAGCAGATAAGACGGGATATTGAGGACGGTATCGACAGCACAGGCAAGAAAATGACGCTTTGCCAACTCTACGCCAAACAGAACGCACAGAGGGCAAACGTGAAGAAAAGCACACAGAAACAACGGGAACAGCTCATGCGGTTATTGAAAGAGGACAAGTTAGGTGCTAGGAGTATTGATACGATAAAACCCTCTGACGCTAAAGAATGGGCGTTACGCATGAAAGACAAAGGCTTTTCCTATAACACCATTAACAACCATAAACGCTCGTTAAAAGCGTCATTCTATATCGCCATACAAGACGATTATGTAAGGAAAAATCCTTTTGATTTCAAGTTAAGTGAAGTCTTAGAAAATGATACAAAAGAGAAAGTCGCATTGACAGAGGAACAAGAACAATCCCTACTGTCATTCATCAAGACGGACAATGTGTATCATAAGTATTTTGATGATGTGCTGATACTGTTAAAGACTGGACTTCGTATCTCGGAACTGTGCGGATTGACAATCATGGACGTTGATTTTAACCATGAGGTTGTGATTATCGACCACCAGTTATTAAAGAGCAAGGAACAAGGCTATTATATTGAAACGCCTAAAACAAAGAGCGGAACAAGGCAAGTACCGTTGAGTGAGGAAACAATCAAAGCATTTCAACGATTGATGAAGAAACGCCCAAAGGCAGAACCATTTGTGATAGACGGACGGGGCAACTTCCTATTTGTCAATCAGAAAGGCAAGCCCAAAGTTGCCATTGATTACAACGCCTTATTTGTCCGTATGGTAAAGAAATACAACAAGCACCATAAGGATAACCCCTTGCCACATATCACACCGCACACGCTACGCCATACGTTCTGTACAAGACTGGCAAGCAAGAACATGAACCCGAAAGATTTACAGTATATCATGGGGCATTCAAATATCAGTATCACAATGAACTGGTACGCTCATGCGTCCATAGATACCGCAAAATCAGAGGTTCAGCGTCTAATTGCATAGAAGTATTTACCACGATTTTAACCACGTTTGATAGCGAAAATATAAGAAGATAGACCTAGATATGTGAGGTTTACCACAAAAGCAAAAATGCCCGTAGAGCCGATAAAATAAGGCTTTGCGGACATTTAAGAAGATATAAAAAGATAGTCAAAAAGACATATATAATTTATATCCAATTTTTTAGGAGTTTTACCTTTTCGTTACGTATGTAGTAGTGTAAAGCATAAGACTGCATACGAAAGGAAGTGAATACTATGCTTACAAACGATGTATTAGGAAACAAAGATATGAAAAAAGAGGAGGTGGAAGAACGACTTAACTATGACAACGATATTTTTTTCAAATTCGCTCTTGGGACAGAAGATGAAGATGCGGCTTTTATCCGTAACACCATTATCGAACGAGTGACAGGAATTCAGCCTAAGGAAAGCACCGTATTAAATCCCAATCTGGATCCTGTTATTCTCAAAAAGAAGAATATGGTGTTGGACATCCGTGTACAGAGTTGAAGCGCTTTGAACTGTATGGTGCCAGAATGCTATCGAATCAGCTTGATAACGGAGAAAAGTATTACGAGCTTCTTCCTGTTTATCAAATCATCTTTCTTGATTCCTACGCCGAACATACCAGAAAATTGATTGATGCCTATCAGATGAGAAATGAGGAAGGTGAAGTGGAAAGTAAGCGAAGCTTGATGAGGAGAATTTACATCTATCTGCCGGAGATAAATGCAATCGTTAAGCGTAAGGGATTTGAAAAGCTGAATGACTTTGAACAATTATGCTACCTGTTTAAAAATAATGATGAAGATGATATACTAAAAACAGAGGAAAGGCTGGTGAAGAAGGTAATGGAAAAGTACAAAAAATTTCATGATGCGGAAGACCTCTGGTCAATAGCGATGGCAACGCAAATACAGGAACAGCGCGAAAAAAATGCTATTTTGGATAGCTTTGAAGATGGTGTTGAACAAGGACAAGAAGAAGGAGTAAGAATGCTGTTGAGGCGACAAATGGAAAGTAAATATCATGAAGACTGCTCAGCATGGCTATGCTCTTTGACAATGGAACAGCTCGATCTTGTATCCAATCTATTATTTACCTGTGATACCTTGCAGGAATTGAAAAATCAGCTTACGATTCACAAATAATACATACGAAGCTACGCAAAAAACTGTTTTATGAACTGTGAAACAGTTTTTTTTGGCAGTTGTATATAAAATAAAATCGATACCTGATGCTTTTATCCAAGTATAAAGCTAGCATAAATAAAAACAGAGGATTGTAGTATTTTAAATTGAATGCCTTATATTGATACATAAGAAATACTTTTGAATTATAGTTCATAGGTAAGATGCTTGCCTAGTATATGAAGCAAGCAGATGGTCATAGACGATGAAATTGACTATAAATACATAAATTGATAAGATATGTAGAAATTTATCTAATTTTTTAGGAGTTTAGCCCTTTCGCTACGTATGTAGTAGTGTAAAGCATAAGACTGCATACGAAAGGAAGTGAATACTATGCTTACAAAAGATGTATTAGGAAACAAAGATATGAAAAAAGAGGAGGTGGAAGAGCGACTTAACTATGACAACGATATTTTTTTCAAATTCGCTCTTGGAACAGAAGATGAAGATGCGGCTTTTATCCGTAACACCATTATCGAACGAGTGACAGGGATTCATCCTAAGGAAAGCACCGTATTAAACCCCAATCTGGATCCTGTTATTCTCAAAAAGAAAAAAATGGTGTTGGACATCCGTGTGAAGGACAGTGAAGGAAGAGAATATGGAATTGAAATGCAGACCACCTATTCAAAGAAATCAGAGTTGAAGCGCTTTGAACTGTATGGTGCCAGAATGCTATCGAATCAGCTCGATAACGGAGAAAAGTATTACGAGCTTCTTCCTGTTTATCAAATCATCTTTCTCGATTCCTACGCCGAACATACCAGAAAATTGATTGATGCCTATCAGATGAGAAATGAGGAAGGTGAAGTGGAAAGTAAGCGAAGCTTGATGAGGAGAATTTACATCTATCTGCCAGAGATAAATGCAATCGTTAAGCGCAAGGGATTTGAAAAGCTGAATGACTTTGAACAATTATGCTATCTGTTTAAAAATAATGATGAAGATGGTATACTAAAAACAGAGGAAAGGCTGGTGAAGAAGGTAATGGAAAAGTACAGAAAATTTCATGATGCGGAAGACCTCTGGTCAATAGCGATGGCAACGCAGATACAGGAACAGCGCGAAAAAAATGCTATTTTGGACAGTTATGAAGATGGTGTTGAACAGGGAATTAAACAAGGCATAAAACAAGGTGTTGAACAAGGACAAGAAGAAGGAGTAAGAATGCTGTTGAGGCGACAAATGGAAAGTAAATATCATGAAGACTGCTCAGCATGGCTATGCTCTTTGACAATGGAACAGCTCGATCTTGTATCCAATCTTTTATTTACCTGTGATACCTTGCAGGAATTGAAAAATCAGCTTACGATTCACAAATAATACATACGAAGCTACGCAAAAAACTGTTTTATGAACTGTGAAACAGTTTTTTTGGCAGTTGCATATAAAATAAAATCGATACCTGATGCTTTTATCCAAGTATAAAGACAGCATAATATAATAGGAGATTGCAGCACTTTGCATGCATTTGTTAAATGCCCTATATCGGTAAATTGTTACATTCATTCTGAAAGAAAATGAAAATATTCTCGAAAGTCTATTGACAATGACAGCAATCGGTTTTATAATCAAACCAATAAATTCGATTGATTCAGGAAGAGTAACAGAAGCCTTTGATCCATAGAGAGCTGATGATGGTGGAAATTCAGCGTGAGAAGATCTAGTGAATGGCCCTGAAGAGAAGCATCGGCGAAAAGTGATGAGTAGCTGATGACGCAATTCCCGCGTTATCTGAGGAAGCAGACATGTTGGTGTTTGTATAAGAGTGTTTTGCATTTGTCTTTTCGCAAAACGTATAGGTGGCTAAACGAAGATCCTTCGTCCTATGATACAGGGCGGAGGTTTTTATTTTTATTCTCACTCTTATACAGAAGCAGGAAAGGAAAAAGAAAATGAAAAACGCAGAAATTCTCTGCTGTCTCAGCAAACGATGGCGCAGCTCTTAACAGCCGCCTATGCAGATGACAGGAGGAACAATATGATGTATCCCGATTTACAAGCAGTGCGTATCTACGCAGAAACATATACACGGATTCCCGTTTACACTGTATTGGATTATGAACAGGATGATATTCTTGATTTGTATGCAATGCTGCGGGGGCCCTATTCATTTTTTCTGGAAAGCGGTGTTCTGAATTCGTATGGCCGCTATTCCATCATCGCTTTACCCTGTAATAAACGTTTGATCAGCAACGATGGTACGACACGTCTCATTCAACATGGAGAAGCTATACAGCTGGATGGAAATCCACTGGATATCCTGAAGAAGGAAATGCAGGAAAGTGCTCCCATCTATCCGGAGCTGCCTGTGTTTAGCGGTGGAGCTATCGGTCACTTCAATTACGATATGATTCGATTATTTGAACCCATTCAGGATCATCAGCTTCCCTCATTAGAGCTTCCCCTGATGCAGTTTGCATTTGTGCAGGAGCTGCTGGTACTCGATCATGAACAGCACCGTTTGTATATCATCGTGAATATGCAGACACAAAACGAGGAGTTAAAGACAGCCTATCAAAAAGCGGTAAAACGCATTCTTGAGCTGAAGGACAGGATATCCTGTCGAAAGCCCTATTATGGAAATCCTGTAGCTAAACGCAGCGTCACAAGCTCCATGGATAAAAAACAGTTTATGGATAAGGTAGGCAGGGCACAGGAGCACATTCATGAAGGAGATATCTTTCAGGTTGTGCTAAGCCAGCGTATGGAGGCAGCATATACAGAGGATCCGCTGGATGCCTATATGCAGCTGCGTAAGCTTGGAAAAAGTCCTTATATGTATTACCTGGATTTTGATGAATATGTCATTGCCGGGGCTTCTCCCGAGCTGCTGCTGAAGGGGCGCGGACGCTCCATTATGACGATGCCGATTGCCGGTACCCGTCCGCGGGGAGCCAACGAGCAGGAGGATCACAAGGCAGCACAATCCCTGCTCGAGGACCCCAAGGAGAATGCAGAGCATAACATGCTGGTGGATTTAGGACGCAACGACATCGGTAAGGTTTCAGAAACCGGCAGTGTACGCGTACAGCATATGAAGCAGGTACAGCATTATTCCCATGTTATGCATATGACGAGTGAAATACACGGGCAGCTGAAAGAGGGCTGCGATATCTTTGACGCACTCGCCTCCGTACTTCCAGCCGGCACCTTGTCCGGTGCACCGAAAATCAGTGCGATGAACATCATTGAAAAGCTGGAGCCGGTAAAACGGGAAATATATGGCGGGGCGATCGGCTTCCTTGGCTACAATAAACAATTTGATGCCTGTATCACGATTCGTACCTTTGTCTTTCATAAACATAAGGTCTATTTACAGGCAGGAGCCGGAATCGTAAAGGACTCCATAGCGGAAAAGGAATATGAAGAAACCATGCAGAAAGCAAAAGCGCTGCTTCGTGCAATACACGCCGAGGTGGCTATATGATTGTGATCATCGATAACTATGATTCCTTCACCTATAATCTCTATCAGGCAGTTGCCGCATATGAGCAGGATGTCATCGTTTTGCGAAATGATGCAGTAGATGTGGCTATGCTGCAGGCGCTGAAGCCGACTGCCATCATATTTTCACCGGGAGCCGGTCATCCCCATGCGGCGGGAGCTATGGAGTCCATTATACAGCAGTGCTACAAGGAAATCCCCATGCTGGGAATCTATCTTGGACATCAGGCCATTGCGGAGGTGTTCGCTTCAAGAATCGCCTATGCGAAAGAAATTCTGCATGGAAAGTGTGATGCAATCACCCAAACAGCAGCCTGTGCGTTATTTGATGGTCTTCCTGTCACATTTCCGGCAGCCCGCTATCATTCTCTAGTTGTAGAACAGCCGGGGAGGGAGCTGATCGTAACTGCGCTGAGCAGTTCAAAGGAAATCATGGCGATTCAGCATCGCCGCTATCCTGTATACGGTATTCAGTTTCATCCGGAATCCATTCTGACACCGGATGGTATGCGTATCATTAAGAATTTTATAACGAAAGCGAGGAGCTCTATATGTTAAAGGAATATATCAAAAAAATCAGCGAGTATCACGATTTGACCACAGAGGAAATGAAAAATGCCATGGATATCATCATGGATGGCAGAGCAGACAGTGAGCAGGTCAGTGCGTTTCTTATCGCAATGAAAATGAAAAAGGAGAGTCCTGCGGAAATTGCTGCGGCCTCCAGTGTTATGGTAAGCAAGGCCACACCGCTTCCAACCAGTGTCAAGGGCATTGTGGATATCGTCGGCACCGGTGGTGACTGTCTGAATACCTTCAATATCTCCACTACCTCCTCCTTTGTCCTATGCGGGGCAGGTCTGGCAGTTGCCAAGCATGGAAACCGCGGAGTTTCCAGCAAAAGCGGCAGTGCTGATACACTGGAGGCATTGCACGTCAATATCGCATTGCCACCCAAAGAAGCAGCCTATCTGCTGGAGAAAGTAGGCATCACCTTTCTGTTTGCGCAGACCTATCATGAGAGTATGCGGCATGTTGGTCCGATTCGCCAACAGCTTGGATTGAAGACGATGTTCAACATTCTTGGACCCTTGACAAATCCGGCACATCCCGATACCTATGTCATCGGTGCCTACAATGCGGAAATGGCAGACGTCATGATTCATGTCTACAAGGAAATGGGCGTCAAGCAGGCAGTTGTTGTTCATGGTGACTGTGGGATGGATGAGGTTTCCATGACGGGAGATACCCTTGTACATGAATTGAAAAACAATCAGATTCATACCTATACCATCTCTCCGGAGCAATTCGGTATAAAGCGCTGTCAGCTGCAGGAGCTAGTCGGTGGAGACAGTGTAGAGAACGCAAGAATTTTCATGGATATTTTACAGGGAGAGCACAGCGCCAAACGGGATGCCGTTTTACTGAACAGCGGTCTTGCCCTGTATATCAGCGGGCGTACGGATACCATTGAAACAGGAATCAGACTGGCAGAGCAGAGTATCGACAGCGGACAGGCTCTGGCGAAATTCCAGATGTTTCAGCAGTTGTCACAGGAGGTATGTGCATGATACTGGATGCAATCATAGAAAAGAAAAAAAGGACGCTGGAGGAGGAGCTGATGCAGATGCTCCCCAAGGAGCCGGGCAAGATTGCCAAGCAGATGAAGCTGTATGATTCCCTTTTTGTTATCGGGGAAATTAAGAAAGCAAGTCCCAGCAAGGGTGTCATCGTAGAGAATTTCAGTGCTGCACGCTTTGCGAATGCGTATGATGAAGCAGGAATCAATGCCATCTCCATTCTGACGGAACGCAATTACTTTCAGGGCGGTTTGGAAAATATAGCGATTGCCCGTTCGGTGAGCGATCTCCCCATTCTGCGCAAGGATTTCATACTGGATGCCCGCGAGGTTGTACAGACAAAGCGCATTGGCGCAAACATGATGCTGCTGATTGTGGCTATGCTGGATGATGCGGCACTGCGGGAGTTCTATCATATGGCGCGCTTTCTCGAGCTGGAGTGTATCGTGGAGGTTCACAATGAAGAGGAGCTGGAGCGTGCATTATTACTGCATCCGGAAATCATCGGTATCAATAACCGCGATCTGCATACCTTCGCGGTATCACTGGAAACCACAAAGCGTTTGGCTGGCCGCATTCCTGCGGATATCAGTATCGTTTCGGAAAGCGGAATTTTCACCCATGAGGATATGGAATATGTAAGAGAAGCAGGCGCAGATGCTGTCCTGATCGGAGAGAGCTTCATGCGCTGTGCGGATATCCGCACCCACCTGCAGGAGCTGAAGTATGGCAGTTGTAAAGCTGTGCGGTCTTAGAAGCGAAGAGGATGCGGTGCTGATGAATGAGGTACAGCCGGACTATGTCGGCTTTGTATTTGCCCCTGGAAAACATCAGATATCCGCAGCGACCGCCATAAGGCTTTCAAGTATCTTGAAATACAGCAGACTTGTCGGCGTTTTTGTGAATGAACAGCCTGATGTTATAGCACAAATCGCGAAACAGACAGGTCTGGATGTGATTCAGCTGCACGGGGATGAAAGTGATAAGGATATCGAACAGCTGAAAAAAAGCTGCAGGTGTGAAATCTGGAAGGCAGTACGCATTCATCAGCTTGAGGATATGGATGCTGCTTGGTTTCCACATGCGGACCGTCTGCTTGTGGACAGCTATGTGCAGGGCCTGCGCGGAGGAAGTGGAAAGCGTATCGCCATGGATGTACTGCAAAAGCTGGACGTATCCAGACTCATCATTGCCGGTGGCATCGGCATGGATACTGTAGAGGAAATTCTGGCGCTACAGCCATATGGCATCGATGTATCCACTGCATTGGAAACCGATGGCAGGAAGGATAAAGAAAAAGTACGCTCGTTTATGAAGCAGATAAAAGAAATAAGGAAGGCACAGGAATGCGCCTTGTAAGGATATATGCGATTGTTCACATTTGATTATCCGCAAAAAGCGGGAGATGGGAGGCAGTATGACAAAAGGAATGTATGGAGCGTTTGGCGGACAGTATGCGCCGGAAACACTTATGATTGCTCTGGAGGAGCTGGAGCAGGCCTATGAGCAGGTAAAGGATGATCCGGATTTTCAGCAGGAGCTGCAGTTTTATTTAAGAGAATATGCGAACCGTCCTTCTCTGCTGTATTATGCAAGGAAGATGAGTGAGGAGCTGGGCGGTGCGAAGATATATTTGAAACGGGAGGATCTGAATCATACCGGTGCACACAAGATCAACAATGTACTGGGACAGGTGCTGCTGGCAAAACGGATGGGTAAAACGAAAATCATAGCAGAGACAGGTGCAGGACAGCACGGGGTTGCATCTGCGACAGCGGCGGCTCTTTTCGGTATGGAGTGTGAGGTATTCATGGGCGTTGAGGATATGCGCAGACAATCGCTGAACGTCTTCAAAATGGAACTGCTTGGGGCAACGGTAACCGGAGTTTCCAGTGGTACGGGAACCTTGAAGGATGCATGTAACGACGCTATGCGGGCGTGGGCTTCCCGCTGCAATGATACCTTTTATGTACTTGGCTCTGCTGTCGGACCGCATCCGTATCCGATGATTGTCCGTGATTTTCAGAAAATCATCTCCGAGGAAATGAAGGCGCAGTGTCTGGAAAAGGAAGGCCGTCTGCCGGATGCGGTCATTGCCTGTGTAGGTGGCGGCAGCAATGCCATTGGCACCTTTTATGATTTTCTGGAGGATGAGGAGGTTGCATTGATCGGATGTGAGGCAGCAGGTAAAGGGATTGATACCTTTCAGCATGCCGCAACCATAGCACGCGGCAGTGTCGGTGTTCTGCATGGGATGAAATCGCTGTTTCTACAGGATGATGACGGACAGATTATGCCGGTGTATTCCATATCCGCAGGACTGGATTACCCGGGAATCGGACCGGAGCATGCCAGTCTTGCCAAAAGCGGACGCGTGAAGTATGTGCCTGTCACGGATGATGAAGCGGTTGCGGCTTTTCTGTATCTGACAAAAACAGAAGGTATCATACCGGCAATTGAAAGCAGTCATGCGCTTGCCTATGCCATGAAGCTTGCCCCAACCATGCCGAAGGACAGCATACTCGCCGTTACGCTGTCCGGACGCGGTGACAAGGATGTAAAAAGTATTGCGGAATATCTGGAGGTGGACGTTCATGAATAGAATCGATGCAGTATTTAAGAAATTGAAGCAGGAACAAAAAACGGCCTTCATCGGCTTTCTGACGGCAGGTGATCCGGACATCGCCACATGCATTGACTGTGTGAAGCAGCTGGAAAGCAATGGCTGCGATATCATTGAAATCGGAATCCCCTTTTCTGATCCCATTGCGGAGGGACCCGTTATTCAGGAGGCAAGTCTTCGTGCTTTACAGCATGACATTACAACCGGGACTGTTCTGAACATGATGTCGAACATTCGCGAGTTCTCCCAGATTCCGCTTGTTTTCCTCCTGTATTACAACCAAATCTTTAAATACGGGGCAGAAAATTTTCTCAGGGAAAGTGAAGCTGCCGGTATCGATGCATTGATCATTCCTGATCTTCCTATGGAGCATCGCAAGGAATTAAAGCCACTGGCGGATGCATATCATATACAGCTGATTTCTTTGGTAACGCCTGTATCCAATACTCGTAAAAAAAGTATAGCAGAACAAAGCGAAGGCTTTCTGTATTGCGTAACCTCCCTTGGTGTAACCGGTGCGCGAAAGGAATTCCAAACAGATTTACAGGCATTTTTAAAGGAGCTTTCTGCCTACAGTGATACGCCGAAGGCTCTTGGCTTCGGTATTTCCACCCCACAGCAGATCAATGAGATGAAGACCTATGCGGATGGCGTTATCGTCGGAAGTGCCATTGTAGAGAAAATCGGTCAACTTGCAAAGCAGGAAATCACATTGGAGGAGGTGGGCAGCTTTGTGAAGACACTTGCGGATGCGGCACATAGCTAACACTTTAAATCATCCATCAACTGCCAAATCGACACTTAAAAAGTGTACATTTGCTTATCAGGCTTTGAAACTATCTATTTTTATTATTCTGCGCAGCAGCTTCCAGTATGTTTTTAGAAGCTGCTGCGATTTTAAACCCTATGCTATGAAACCAGAAAATCCGATCAAAAATTTTTTTAAGAATGAAACTAGCGTGCCAAGTACGCTCATAAAAGGATACCATCCCTGCTTTTCCTTATGTATCAGGAAACTATGTATGAAATCAGGCAAAGTTGCGGAATAGTTGCTAGACGAAAGCACTCGCATTCTGGTATCCTAAATTCAGGAGCTGATACAATGAACGTAAATGACAAAATTAAATTGCTTCGCACAACGCACCAGTTATCGCAGGAGAGCCTTGCAGCACTTCTGGATGTCAGCCGGCAATCCATTAGTAAGTGGGAGAAGGGATTATCAAAGCCCAGCTCAGATAATCTGGCAAGACTTGCTGAAATTTTCTCGGTAACAATACAGGATCTTATGAATGACAGTATCACCTTAAAGCGTGGTTATCAGACCACGCATTATTTCACAGACATGCTGAAAAAAAAGATTTTTTTATTACCCTTCTGTACATTTCTTATCGTTTTCGCTACAATGCTTCTTATTGGTCTACTTTTACGCTATCAGGAAAGGCCAGAATTCTGGATTTTTAACATTATGACAATTTCTGCGACAGCCTGCTTCTGTGCTGCCATAATGTTTATATCTGTAATACTACGCTTTGTCTACCTTGATTGCAAAATACGTGATATTCGTCCTCTATGGTATGTTTTGATTTCCATTACACTGCCGGGATTTATATTTTATCTACTTTGTCGTGATGAGATGTCACAAAAAAGAAAAGGCCGCAAAGCCGATGTTTAACAGAAAAAAACATACACTGCATCTAAGCATGTTTGCATTCTTTTTATGCAGCTACTCCATAATCAGCGCACAGACCATCGGTATGCTCGCCTGGCTGGTTCCGATCTCCGTCATTTCCATCATCCAGCTCATAAAAGATTATCATGATATACAGAGGAAGGATCTGCTGACAGCCTGTTTTCTCAGCCTCATCGTACTGGCTAACAACACCATATTATCCATCGCAGTATTCCCAGCTTACCTCTCTGCCACGACAATGCTGCACAGCTCTTACGATATTCCATTCTTGTTTACCGATAAAACTATCGCAAAAGCACAACTGCGGAAAACGCTTCTTTGCCTCATGGCAGGCATCCTTTTAGCTGTCTTAAACTTACTGTTATCCAACAGCTATCTGCATCCTCATTGGAAGCTGTCTTATCTGTTTGCTGCCCTGCAGGCTGGAATTTTTGAAGAGGTTTACTTTCGTTTATTTCTATTTGCATGGGCAATACGTCTTTATGGAAAAGCTTCTTTAACTTCTTTCGCACGCGTCCTCATTTTCATCATTCTTATTTTCCCTCACGTATTTCTGCATTTTCCGCAGACTCTGGATATCATAAGCATTCTCATGCTTTCCCTGCTGTTCGCTCTTCCGTTTTCCATAATGATGCAAAAGATCAATCTGTTCTCAGCAATCGGGGCACACACCCTTGTGGATTTACTTCGTTTTATAATGCTTGGTATGTGAGCAGTTGCACGAATATAATTTATGCGGCTGCTTTTCCTATATTATGAGCAGAATAGATGCAGAAGCAGGTTCCTTGACATATAGTGAACCATCTCCTATAATGAACAGTGTTCAAGTTGGAGGTGGTTTATGAATAAGGTAGTAACCTCAAGAGAGGAGCTTCTGGATACAGCCAGACAGATTGTTTTTCAGGAAGGCATTGATCAGCTCAGTATCCGGACACTGGCGAAAAAACAGAATATTTCGGTAGGAGCTGTATACAACTACTTCCCGTCAAAGGCTGACCTGCTGCTTGCCATTGTGGAAAGCTTCTGGAAAGGCATATTCCATAAGGACATCTGTACGCTCAGTGAAACACTGCCCTTTGCAGATTTCTATGAGGTTGTATATCTTCGACTTGCTGAGCATATGGAGGATTTCTTTTCCGTTTTGCTGGGCCAACTGGATATATTGCGCAATACAGAAAAAGAGCGTGGAAAGCAGATGGAGGAACGCTATCAGCTGCATATCCGCAAGGGATTCCTTTATGCCTTACAGCAGGACTGTAATATCCCGGAGCATATTTGGGATGATACATTTACGAAGGAAGCCTTCATCGATTTTCTGATGGAGCATATGATGAATGATTTATCACACCAAAGAAGGAGCTGTACCTTCACTAAGGAGCTTATCTGCCGACTGCTTCAGGCAAACCATTGAACAGCTTCTCACGGTCCAAAATGAACGATGTTCATATAATAAGGAGGAAGACACATGCAGGCTGTTATGGAAACTGCTTTTGATATTTTATATTTATGTACCGTTTGTATTCTCGGGTTCACCATGATACGAAAGGCAAAAGGAAGCCGTATGCTTCTGCTGTTTGGAATCATGGCGGTAACCCTTGGGCTGGGAGACGCCTTCCATCTGGTCCCAAGAGCCTATGCTTTATGTACAGATGGACTTGCGGCACACACGACAGCATTGGGAATCGGGAAATTCATAACATCCATTACCATGACCATTTTCTACCTGCTGCTGTTTCACATATGGGAGCTGCGTTATAACAGACACAGTCCCCTGCTTCGCACAGGTATGTATCTGCTTGCTTTTTTCCGAATTGCACTCTGCTTCTTTCCGCAGAATGCATGGACAAGTCCGGATGCACCGCTTTTCTGGGGTATCCTGCGAAATGTTCCGTTTGCCATGATGGGGCTTTGGATCATCGTGTTGTTTTATCAGCAGGCCAGACAAAAAGAGGATTTCATCTTCCGCTATATGTGGCTTGCCATAACACTGAGTTTTCTGTTTTACATTCCGGTTGTCTTATGGGCAGATACCATGCCAATGATTGGAATGCTGATGATTCCCAAGACACTCGCTTATGTATGGGTTGTATGGATGGGATATCAAATGATGAAAAAGGAGCTGAATTATTTATGAAAAAAACAATAAATCTTGCATTTCTATATGCGATTCTCGCTATGATTGGCGGAGTCTTTTACCGGGAATTCACAAAGCTTAGCGGCTTTGACGGGCGCACAGCATTATCCTTTGTGCATACCCATTTGTTTCTGCTGGGGATGGTCATGTTTCTGATTGTCACCTTCTGTATCCGACTGTTTGCTATTCAGGAATCAAAAAAGTACAGGGCATTTATCATCGTATATAATATTGGTGTTCTTCTGACTTCTCTGATGCTGGCAGTTCGTGGTGTTCTTCAGGTAAACGGCAGCACACTGAGCTCTGCGGCAAACGGTATGATTTCCGGCTTTGCAGGTATTGGGCACATTCTGGTTGGTATCGGTATGATTCTCTTCTTCCTGATGCTGAAAGAGAAGGTGAAGGAATCATGCATGTAGCAAAGAAATATCTGCTTCTGATCGCAGGTATTGTATGGGCTGCCGCAGGCTTCAATATTGTTCGGATTGGATGGCTGAGTACCAGCTATATGAGCATAGCAACTGCTGCTGCCGCAGTTGTCACCTTCCTGATTTTCTATCATATGATTTTCAAAAAGCTGATTCATAAGCATACTGAGCGCATTCTTGCCAATAAAGAAGATCGTATGCATATCCTGCGTTTCTTCGATGCAAAATCTTATGTGATTATGATTTGTCTGATGAGCTTTGGTATCGCTCTGCGTGCGTCCCACCTTTGGCCGGATGTATGTATCAAGTCCTTCTATACCGGACTTGGCTGTGCGCTGCTTGCGGCCGGCATCGGCTTCCTACGACAGTATGGTAAAACCAGTTTGCATGCGAATTAGACAAATAAATAGGCTGTTGCACCCTACAATCAAGAAAACAAACAGGCTGCTGTACAGCACGATATAAAAATAAGAGAATTCAAACTTTACGCGAGGTATCTTTGAATTCTCTTTTTCATTTGTAATTGGTTCCGGTGGACAACCGTTTGTCATTTTATGCCAGCTGTTTCTGCCATCGTTTATGCTATACCGCATTCCTTATTGAAGGCGATACCTTATCCGGGAATATCAGGATCAACCTTTCTATGCTCCTTCGATATACTGCTCATCTTTTATTTGCAGACTGCCATCCCTGCATGCTCTTCCACATCCTCATCCAGTTTTTCCACCTTTCCTGCTTGATTTAAAATGTCCTGCCTCCCGGAAAGATGGTATGAATAGACAGTCGATGCTTTTCCTTTTGTGCAAACACCGTTCCCTGCATTCCTTCACACAGCTCCTTAACAATAGCCAATCCTAGACCAGTATCTCTGCCGCTTCCACTATTATCCTTTGTATAAAAACGATCAAATATCGCCTTTGCATCCACATCATCCACAAGGTCATTCTCAAAAACAAGCTCGCATGTGCTGTTTGTTTCCTTTGCCGAAATCACAAAGGCTCCAAAGCCGTGACGCAGTACATTTACACACAGATTATGCAGCATTCGCTTTAGATATACCGAATCCCCTGTCAGGATCGTCATAGGATCGACCTCCAGCTGAACCTCCAGCTCTTGCTGTTTGAAATCCTCGTAGTAATGCAGGAGCACTTCACTCAGCATATCATGAATGCGAATCGGCTCCGGATGAAACTCAATGCTGGCACTGCTCAGGCGCGTATACAAAAACAGCTCCTCCAGTAAGTCCTGTAAATATGTCATACGTGCCCGGATCACCTGAAAGCAATGCTGTCGTTCCGCTTCATTCTCTGCTGTTTCCAGCATTTGCAGATAACCGCTGATACTTGTCAACGGCGTGCGGATATCATGCGATATGTTGGTAATCAGATGCTTAAAATTATGATCCATCCGCATGGCCCGCACACTTTCCTGCATATAATATTCCCGCAGCTTCTGCATCTCCTCACAAAGCGCCTTCATCTGCGGGTCCATGGATGCTGAATAAAACCGGAAGGTGCTATGCTCCCGGTTGGTATAGATCAGCTGCTCTTTGATACAGCGTAGATTATTGTGCTGAAGCAAGAGAAGCAGCAAAAGGAACAGACACAGGATGCCCAATACAAGCACGATAATTTCCAGCATACTGTTCCCTCCCTTCCTTATTTTAGATCCTTTTTCCGCAGCAGTATATAGCTGCCTACATTATACAGGATTGCACTGGTAATTGCCACCATAGCAGCGCGGCTATAGAATAAAGCATCCCATTCTACAGGCAGCTGACCGGATATCGCATACAGAATATAATCCGTGTAATCCACGTTCAGTAACGACATGATACCGGCATGCAGCATGAAAATCGTCATACTGCCATAACCGACGGATACCAGAATGGCAAGCACCTTGCTTCCCGTCGCATGGATGAGCAGATTCAGAAAGGATGCAATCACCGTCAAAATCAGCATCTGCATCAATGAGTAGCCAATAAACTGCAAGATGTTGAAGGTGGCAAAGGAATCCTGCTGCCACAGGTTTTCCACAGCAACCATAACAATGATGGCTATCCAATAAATAAAAGCAGTGATAAACGAGAAGACAAAGCGTTCCAGCAACAGCAGCTCCTTGCGATGAATGGACGGATAAATATTCTTCACAAAGCCGCTGGCATATTCTTCACAGAAGAACAGAGATAAAAAGACTAAGACAGCAACCGCGTAAAATGCGCTTTTTGGAAAATAGTAGAGGAAATCCACAAGTGTATTCTTATCGGCATAAAAGCTCGCAAACGGCGTATTGTTTTGCAAACCGGCAGCATTCGTCATCCAGAAATACAACAGCAGCATGATGACCATGGCAATATAAAAGGACTTCTGCCGTACCATACGGTACAAATCCATTTTCAAATTATTCCACATGCTCTTCTCCCTCCTTCAGGAAATAGGCTTCCAAATCCTGATGATGATCCTCCATACCATAAAGTGCCACATCATTCATCACCAGCTGTCGGGCAATATGGGACGGGTCCTCATAATGATCATACAGGCGCAGAATTCCCTTTGGCAGCACCTCATACGTCTGTACAAAGCATTTTTCCTCGAGGATAACGCTTGCCCGTTTCACATCATCCACACGCAGCTGAAAGCAGTCCCGACAGCGCTCCAGCAATTCATCCTTTGTGAACTGCTCAATGATTTTTCCGGACCGAATCACAACAAAATCCGTAGCAACCTTATCCAGCTCCGCCAGCATATGGGAGCTGATCAGGATACTCATACCGCGCTCCTCCTGCAGACGCTTCAGCAGATCCCGCATATCACAGATTCCCTGCGGATCGAGACCGTTTGTCGGCTCATCCAGAATCAGCAGCTCGGGGTCTCCCAGCAATGCCATCGCAATTCCCAGACGCTGCTTCATTCCCATTGAGAAATTACCAGCCTTTTTCTTTCCTGTTGTGGAGAGTGAGCAAAGCTTTAACAGCTCCATTATCAGCTCATGGCTGCAGCAGCCCAGCATGAGTGCCTTCATTTTAAGATTGTCATATGCATTTAATGCCGGATACAGCCCCGCATTTTCTATCAGCGTACCGACACGCCGAAATACAAACGGATCATCCGCCGGATGCTTTCCAAACAGCTTCAGCTCCCCTTGTGTTTCATGCAGAAGACCGCTCATCAGCTTCATAAGCGTGGACTTTCCTGCCCCGTTTGGTCCAATCAGACCAGTGATTGATCCCTTCTTCATATGAAATGAAACCTGATCAACTGCTGTGAAATTATGAAATTTCTTCGTCAGTGCATTTGTTTCTACAATCCATTCCTTCATACTATCAGTCCTTCCTTGTACATGAAGATTATAACAAACGAAGTTTCAGAAACAGTCTGGAAAAGGTTAAGAAAGAATAAAGAAAAGGACCTTAGTCCTTCCATTTGAATCCAATGCCCCATATCGTTTCAATATATTCCCGTTTCGATACTGCATTCAGCTTGCTTCGGATATTGCTGATATGCACATTGATGGTCTTGTCATCTCCCAGATAATCATCTTCCCATGCATACTCATAAATTTCCTTTTTCGTACGTGCCCGTTTGACATCCCGCATCAGCAGCTCCAGAATTCTGTATTCATGTCTTGTCAAACGGATTTTCTTTCCCTGAATTTCCAAATGGCAGAAATCCGGAAGAAGAACAACACCGTCAACAGCGATTTCATGCTCCTGCTGCGGCATTCGCTTGCGCAGCTGTACCTGAATTCTGGCCTTCAGCTCCTTTAAATCAAACGGCTTGCATAAATAATCATCAGCCCCCTCATTCAGCAGAGCCACACGATCATCGATGGCATCCTTTGCGGATAATACGATAACCGGAAGCTGCTTTAGCTTCAGCTCCTTGAGAAGCGCTTCACCACTGATACCCGGCAGCATCAAATCAAGCAGTACAAGCGATACATTGGTTTGCTGTAAAACCAGACGCGCTTCTGTTCCGGAATACGCGTCCAGACAGGTGTAGTCCTTCTGCAGAAATTCACGAATCATGCTGTTGATTGTTTCATCGTCCTCAACGATCAATATGCGTTCTTCACTCACAGCTTTGTAAAATCCTTCAAGGGTAGCGTATCAGTAATATTCATGCCAAAGCCCGTCAGCAGTGCAATGCCTTCCTCACGATATGTATCGGTTTCCAGTGCAGCCGGCTCATGGGCATCGACACCGATGATTGCGGTATTGCCAACCTCTGCCGCAGTTTTCCAGAAATCTGTATGCGGATACTGCATGGTATGCATGATGTCATTATAAGCAGCCCCTGCCAGATTGTATTCCAGCGGTATGTTTAATTCCTTTGCGGCCTGACACAAGCGTATGGATTCCCGTTTTGCGACTTCATCAAAAACACGACGGCCGCGCATGAACAAATCCGGATGACACAAATAGGAATACAGACCGGTTTTCATTCCGGCGATGGCTTCATCCACATAGGCAATCAGCCATGCCTCCTCTTCGCATGCAGTCCCAAAATACACGCGCTCCTCATCCGTCTTATAATAATGATTACCAAAGATGATATAATCCAGCTTCCTGTCAATCAGAAATTGCTTCAGCCAATCGATATATTTTGGGAAATATTCACATTCCAATCCGATTTTGATGGATATCTGATCCTTATATTTTTCCTTCAAGGATGAAATGGAGGCATAGTAGTCATCAAATTTTGACAACGGCATTCGCATGTTCGCCACAAAATCGCTGTCATATTTCCATGGGGAATGATCAGAAAATCCGATTTCCTCATAACCGTTTTTAATAGCACTTTGTACATATTCCTCATCCCTGCCTGAGGCATGCATACAGCGCCGGGTATGCATGTGATAATTTGTTTTACGCATAGCTGCTCCCTTCTTTTATCAACAGGTATACTATACCACAAGTTAAGAGGGAATAACAAAAAACTGACTGTATTTTATGCTTTTGAATGCATTACATACAGTCAGCTTCTATGCGCTGTATTCGTTTTCCACATACACAACAGCCTGATTTCTTCCTTTTTCCTTTGCCTTGTAAAGAGCCTGATCACTTCGTTCATAGACATCGTGAAAGCAGGCGTTTGCGTGCTTGATGAGGCAGCAGCCAATGCTCATAGTCAACACTCTGTGCATTTCCAAAAGGCGGATTGCACGGATACGCTCCAGTATCGTATCCAGCAACTGCTGCAGCTGTGCTTCCTCCTGTATGCCGTTCAGATAGATACTGAACTCATCCCCGCCGATTCGTCCGGCAACATCATTGGGACGCAGCACATGCTTCATGATATCAACAATGCGTAAAATTGCTTCGTCTCCCACAAGATGACCATAGGTATCATTGACCTCCTTGAACTGGTCTACATCCAGAATAAGCAAAGCGCCCCAGGAAGCGGCATCCGCTTGCTTCATCTGTTCCTTGACGTGCTTTTCAAAAGCCTTCTTGTGATAAATTCCCGTAAATCCATCCAGCTCACTTGTGTAACGCAGCTTTTCGTTCTGTGCCATGATCTTCTTCTGCTGGTACTGGCTTTCCTCAAGCTCCATCTTCAATGCCAGACTTTGCCGTCCGCGCTTTTGTTCCTCTTTTTTAGCCAGTAGATTAAGCTGGTAGTTTTCCACAAGTGCATCCTTCAGCCGCTTATCCTCAAATTCACGCAGCAGACGAATGTACAGGTTGGACAGGCGGGCGAGCATCAGTGGATTATCGGCTAGATGAACCAGCGTCTCCATTTTCTGATACACCTTGTCGCACAAACAGCGATCCTTTTTACGCAGACAGATGTCAAAAAGAAAGGAAAGAAGCTGAAAGGTATTGTTCACATCCTGTTCCTGTCCGGATAGTCTCAGTATATCATCTACATGCATGCAGAATGCACTGTCATCCTTATTATAATCCGCCATAAAGGCAAGGGTGAGCACATAGTTTAGAAATAAAGAGGGGATGCCCATTTCCTGTTGATGCTCTACGAATAGCCTTTGCCATGCCGGGATACTTTCGTATTGACCAAGCTGTGCATATGCGATAATTATATTTGTAATCAAAACCGCATCCGAGCGATCCATAGGAATTCTGTTTTCTCTACGCTCTTTGAAGCCTTCCTTCAGATATTTCAAAGCATTGTCAAAATCCTCCACCTTGATAAACATCGTTCCGAGGTTATTCAAAATCAGATGGCGAAGATGCAGCTCGGGATGCTCCAGTGCTTTATAATACGCATTCAAAAACTGTTGCAGACCGGAAAGAAGATTGTCCTGATCACTGTATAGAACACCGGAAAAATTAGATAGCAGAATGTATGCCTTCGCACAGGCCTCATTGTTATCACACACTGTAATTCCTGCCAGACAGTCACGAATCGCCAGTGCATTTTCTTTTTTCAGATAGTGGCAGAGAGTGCTGTAATAATAAGCAAGTGCCTCATATGCAGGGCATTGCTGCGCATGCGCAAGCCTTAAAAGCTCCCTGCTGTCCTCCTGCATTCCATCCACATCCCTGCAGGCGCGTTTTCTTTTAATTTCTTCATCGAGGATGAACATCTGCTTATCCATTATATTTATCTCCACCTTTGTGATTATTGTAACACACTTTTCCCATGGAACAAGAGAAACCGTTATATATAAATAGAATTCACACAGATTATTCCTGCCGACCCATACATCCGTATGTATTTGTACATGAATATTGCATGATTGCAACGGTTAAAAGCATAGAAAAGCATGAACCGATAAAAAATCCAGGAGCCTTTCCACATGCTTCTGGCTAGGGGCCGTTTTTATCTAAAAAGCAGGCAGAATACCCCCACCTCAGTGGTCGATGAACAGGTGGGGGATGAATGCGCATGCTTTCATTAGAAGCCGCTTGCTCTATAGCTGGCGGTAGTTCACGTATGCAGCAGATATTGGAATAATGCCGATAGCAGGAAGGCTTTTCCGCTATTCTTCCCTTACGTATAGCAGCAATGGGAAGGCTATTTTCTACACGCATAGCGGAGGCAAACAGCCATAAGCGCCATGACATCCATGCTTTCTTGATTTTGTTATTGTAGAAAAAAGCTGAATATCTTTTTCATATTCAGCTCATCTTAATTAAAATATACGAATTCATCCTCCAGCGGCTGTGCTTCCGTCAGCTGCTTCACACACAGCACCGGAACATCCCCCTGATATTCCTCATCAAATTCGACTGCGATCTGTGCCGTGATGCTCACCCAGTCCTTTGGGATCAGATTACTGGCATGCTCATAATGACACAGCAGTCCAATCAGTGAAGTATCATCTGCACAACAGACCATGGCATACCGCCCAAAAACAAACGCATTCGGTATTCCGTCCACATGCGTTGCAATGACCTTTCCTTTCAGCTCTACGCTTTTTCCGTCATATTTACGGGGATGCTCCAGAGCATCCATATACCACAGACCATAATCGCCATCCTGAATGGTTATGATATCCGCTTGCAGATCAAAAGGCATCTCATCATCACCAAGCCCCACAATCTGACCGTCTTTTGTTTCATAAATCAGCTGTGCGCCCTTATTGATTGCCTTGATATTATTTCTCAGGTACAGCTTTTTGGTTGCTTCATCACAGCGATTAAAAATAATCGTCTCCGAGTGCAGCAGCTGGTCATATATCATGGAGCGCATATTGTTTAGATAAACTTCAAATGTGGAAGCATCCACTGTGGATAAAATCTGAACCAGAAGCCAGTCGAAGGGATATTCCACATCCATAAAACCATTCAAATTCCAGGTTCCGTTAAATTCAATCATGACACGGTCAGGTTCAATCAAGCTGTCACATTTCTTTAAAAATTCATAGCTCATCGCCGCTTCATTATCCACTGTGACCAGAGCGGTATTTGTTTTTGTCAGAAAATCATCATCGTATTCTTCCATACCTTCTTCACAGGCGAGCAGCAGTGTGCGTTCTCCGGTATTGAATCCCGCATCCAGCAGAGTTTCCTTGATCAATGTTGTTTTACCGCTTTCCAGAAATCCGGTAAACAGATATACAGGTACTGTCATAACCTTCTCCTATTCCGCATGAAACAGCTCTTTCAGCTTATCTTCTTTAAGCTTGGAGCCAATAACACAAAATCTTCCGGTATAGGTAGGCTGTCCTTTTCGTATTTCAAATTCTTCCGGAACCAGATCAAAATACAGCCATTCCTTACCTTCTGTTTTCAGCATCCCCTTTGCACGCAGGATAATACCATATTCTTCACTGGTTGAAAGCCTCTTCAGGATGCGCTGAAGCTCCTCTTCCTGATAGGTACGCACGGTTTCCATTCCCCAGCTGGTGAATACCTCATCTGCGTGGTGATGGTGATGATGATGGTGATCATGCGTACAGCTGCAGCCTTCCCCATGCTCATGATGATGGTCATGCTCGTGACCGCCTTCCTCTTCATGCCCGTGGTGATGGTCATGCTCGTGGCTGCATTCCTCCCCATGCTCGTGGTGATGATGCTCGTGACTACACTCCTCTTCATGCTCGTGGTAGTGACCGCATGTCGGACAGATGTCTGCTTCCGCAAGCAGCTCCTTTTCCAGTGACTGCTTCTGTTCCATAGCCTCCAGAATCTGTTCTCCGCTCAGCTCATCCCACGGAGTGGTGATGAATGTCGCATGTGCATTATGTGCTCTTACATCACGTGTTACACTTTGCAGCTTTTCCTCACTCAGATTTTGTGTACGGCTCAAAATAATGGTATTGGCATATTCGATTTGATTATTAAAGAACTCACCAAAGTTTTTCATATACATACGGCATTTCTGTGCATCCGCAACCGTCGTAAAGCTATTCATACAAATTTCGGTTTCTTCCGCCACTCCCTGTACTGCTCTTATTACATCCGACAGCTTACCGACACCGCTTGGCTCAATAATGATACGCTCCGGATGATATTCCGCAAGCACCTTCTTCAATGCCTCAGAAAAATCTCCAACCAGAGAACAACAGATACAGCCGGAATTCATTTCCCGGATTTCGATTCCTGCATCCTTTAAAAATCCACCGTCAATTCCGATTTCACCAAACTCATTTTCAATCAGAACGATCTTTTCCTTATGTAATACGTCCTTGATCAGCTTCTTGATCAGTGTTGTTTTTCCAGCTCCCAGAAAGCCAGAGATAATATCAATTTTTGTCATTCCAATAACCTTCTTTCCTGTTCCTTTGCAGTATTCCCAACGTCTGTTAGTATAACACCAGGATGCGAAACTTTCAAATGCAAAACCATCCTTCCTCGCAATGCTGAAAGGTAATGCTAACTTCCTTCCAGCTTTCCCTTCCTTATCATAAAGACTCTTTCCTTATCAGGAAGACCCTGTTTCATGAGGATCAGAACGCTACACATTGTCAGCCGATTCTTACACAGTATAAAAGCTAGTCGCATTCCAAGTCAAAATATCCAATCCTAGCTCTGCCATTTTTGTTTTCCTATTATAGCGGACCAGCATTTCATAGAAACAGCAGCTTATAAAATCAGCATCAAGACCTTTCCTCTACGCTAAAACCCTGCATTTGCAAAGGCAAAAACAGGGTGCTTTCTTAATTTTCTTATGTAAAGAAGCTTCCAATTATAAAAAACCTCAGGATTCCTTATATTCCTCATCAATGCTCTCCCAGCATTCCGCATGCCGGATGCCCAGCTTTTCCGGTTCAAACAGCGGATCCTTTCCCTGCTTTTTCTGCTTTGTGTAATCCTTTAAAGCAAGGAAGGCAATATTGCCCAGAAAGAGAATCACCAGAATGTTTTCAATCGCCATAAAGCCCATCAAAACATCAGCTAAATCCCATATGGTGGAAAAATCCGCCTGTGCGCCAAAGAAAATTACAGCAACTGTAACCAATCGGAATATAAGAAGTGCTTTCTTATCGTTAATGATGAACTTCAAATTGCTTTCCGCATAGCAATAGTTTCCAATCAGCGAGGAAAAGGCAAACAGGATAATGGAAATCGTTATGAAATGAATTCCCCAGACGCCTACCTCCGAGGAAACCGCTGTCTGAACATATGGCATTCCTGTCAGTCCGTCCTCGATACCAAAATTCAGCAGCATGAAGGCTGTCGTCGAGCAGATGAGAATCGTATCAATAAAAACAGATATCGTCTGTACAAGTCCCTGCTTAACCGGATGAGATACATCCGCGGTTGCCCCGGCATTTGGTGCAGAGCCCATCCCGGCTTCATTGGAAAACAGTCCCCGCTTGATGCCATACATAACACAGGAGCCTGCAAAGCCTCCGAAGATTGCCTGTAAATCAAAGGCTTCCTGAAAAATCTGTGCGAATATCGCCGGCAGTCCGCTGATATTGGCTACCGTTATGTAAAGTCCCAGCAGAATATACAGCACGGCCATGATGGGAACAATCGTAGAGCTGATGATACCGATACGATGAACCCCTCCGAAGATAACCGCTGCAGTAGCCCCTGCAAGAACAAGACCAACAAGCATGGAGGCTGTTTGTGTATCCGTTACGTAATATTCCAGCGCACTGCTCACATTATAGGCCTGTAAGCCGTTGAAGCCGAAAATAAAGCAGGCAATCAGCAATACGGCAAACAGAATCCCCAGCCATCTCTTATGCAAGGCTTTTTCTATATAATAAGCAGGACCTCCGCGAAACTGATCGCCATCGCGTTCCTTATATATTTGAGCCAGCGTGGATTCCACAAAGGCACTGGCTCCTCCAATCAGTGCAATCACCCACATCCAGAAGATGGAGCCTGCACCCCCTGCAGCAAGAGCGGTTGCGACACCCGCAATGTTTCCGGTTCCTACACGGGAGGCCGTTGAGATCATCAATGCCTGAAAAGAGGATACACCGTCATGGTGATGTGCCTTTTCCCCAAGCAGACGCAGCCCCTCCCCCAGCATGCGAAACTGTACAAAGCCTGTCCGTATGCTGAAATACAGACCAGCTGCGACCAATAAAATGATCAATATATTACTGTATAAAAAAGTGTTTAGATTTCCTAATAGCTCCTGAATGAAATTCACGCATTCACTTCCTTTCTTCTTATCGTACCCCGCATCCATCGCCTCATTCGCTGAATTTGCCCAAATAAAAACACGTTATTGGCGTGTTCAGGATGGAAATACCCGTATCAGTATACCATACTTATATAAAAATTGAAATCCTAGAATTTTAGTGATATATGATTGCATATCGCAAAACCTTTTCCATCGTGTTATACTTATACATATAAATAACGATGTAAAAAGGAGAGGCACATGAAATATCCGGTATTGCGAACCAGGTTTTTACCTAATTTATATAAGCATTGTAAAAAAGTACAGGTGCTTCATGTCAGCTATGAGGATCGGGGCTTTCTTTCATTTGATGAACAGCGCGGTATCTGGCTGAAGGAAACAAGAGAAAAGCTGTATGAACAGATTGAAGGCAATTTTACAACCTGTCAGGCTACGAGGGTATTCTCCCTCCATAGGGAAACCTTTGTCATTTTTAAGGATAATCTGACAAAGAAGCTCTTAACAGAGTTTTTGGAAAATCTACTCACTGAAATCAGCTATTATTGTGAAGATCAGGTGCAGTTTAGTTACCAGCTTCTCACTGCTGTATTGTTTCAGGATGGCTGTGAGCCAAGAATGACTATGGCAAATAAGCTTGGCATGGATATTGAAGACAGTGATGAAATCAAACAAAGCACCGTCCTTCACAAGCCGGGCAAGCCGCCAAGAGGCAAGTATTTCAAGAGCTGGAAGGATTATGAACAGCAGATTTCCAAGCGGCCTGCAGTCCGCACATCAAATTCGCAGCCTCAAAAGGAAGCGTCCACCGACATGGACTCTTATATGTATTACATATAAGAGTCCTTCAGCATATTGGTTCAGAAAAGCGATGTTTTCATCGCTTTTTTACCATTCGGTAAACGATCACTACTGTCACCTTTTCTGATTTATTCTTCCATCATGCTATAATAGAACAGGAGGTATGTTCTCATGTCTGTATATCTGATTCCCCTGCAGTCAGCACTGCTGCTGTTTCCGTTTCTTGCGGCGATGATCACGCTGCCCTATATCATTATGCAATATCGGAAATACGGATCGATACTGCCGATTCGTGTTCTGATTGTATATTCCTTTATATTTTATCTGCTATGCGCATATTTTCTTGTTGTGCTTCCCCTGCCGCCAATAGAAGAGGTCGCCAGCTATACAAAGCCGATTATGCAGCTGATTCCTTTTGCCTCTTTAAAAGAGTTCACCATGAACAGCTCCCTGATCTGGAATGATCCCGCTACCTATCTGACAGCATTGAATGAGCCAAGTCTGTATCTGATCGTCTTCAACATTCTGCTTACCGTTCCCTTTGGCGTTTATCTTCGCTACTATTTTCAATGCAGCTGGAAGAAAACCCTGCTGCTTACCTTTCTTCTGACCTTATCCTTTGAATGTCTGCAGCTGAGTGCACTGTTTGGGTACTATCCACGCCCTTATCGTCTGTTTGATGTTGACGATCTGATTACCAATACACTGGGCGGCATGCTGGGGTATGCAATCACACCGGTATTTGCTCATTTTCTCGTTTCACGAAGCCGTATGGATGAAAAAGCATATGACCGTGGAAGAAGCGTATCCCCATTGCGCAGAGTCTTGGCATTTTTCTTTGACAATCTCATTGTCCTATTGACAACAGCCATCATCACTGCGCTGATTCTGTTCTTACATGACGAGTTCCTGCTGATTAGTCCTGCCAACCGCATCTGTCTTATCTATCTGGCAGTCGTATTTGTGTATTTGTTCATTCTTCCGATACTCATGCACGGCAAAACGCTGGGAAAGGCAGCTGTGAAGATCAAGCTTGTAACCATGGATGGACACACACCGCACTGGTATCAGTATCTGCTTCATTTTATGATTCTTTACGGCCTCATCCTGCCTGCCCCGTTTTATATTTTTCATTGTGTGCTGGCCTTTCTAACGCAAAGCGCTGCAGCGCACTGGATGTACGGAGTAGCTGTGCTCATTCTGGCCTTCCTATATATCGTGACCATGTATCAGTGTATCCTGTCTTTGTTCGATAAGGATGCCATTCCCTGGTATGACAGATTCCTGCCGATAAAAAATCAATCCAGCATACAAGGGCTTGAGAAAGAAGCGCCAGCCTCAGACGCTACCTCGCCTACGGAGGAAGACATGAGCACATCAACCAGCTGATTGACTTCCTTGAGCGAATTGACCATAGGTCCATCCGTGAGGAATCCGCACAGCACATAGCAAATGGGATGTGTACAGCCTTCGCCAGAAACATGAAGCTTTTTTAAAGGATACATATGAAAAAATCTGCATAGAGTCCATACAGTTTTTGACACATGGTCTGTTAAAATAAATACGAAAAAGCAAACAGCGCTTCTCAGACAGGTGCTGTTTTTTTCACTGGCTGCCTTATGTTCACGACTTTGCGGCATACCTATTCTCATGAACGAATTGTTAAAAGACTATACGCAGGACATTGCAGGAAACGTTGTTTGCTTACAGATATCGTCTGGAAGGAAAACTGAATCCTACATCCGCTATGCTTGATTTTCCCACAAAAGCACAGCCGCCTAGTATAGGACTGCCAGCCTTTGCGCATTGCGAACAGCTTGTCCGCATACCGTTGAAAAGATGCAGTCTGCTTCATACATCGACTGCATCCATATAGTGTGTAAGCTTCTGAATAAAGGAATCATAATCCTGACAGGTCACCAGCTCATTGAGAAAGGAGGGCTCACTCAAAATCTCAATCAAATGATCGAAAATCTGCGCAAACAGCTTTCTGGAATCATCATGGACACCCAGCAGTGTGACGATATGAACCTCATGCGTTCCCCACTTCATGCCCTGTGGACACAAAACCACACTGATAAAGCTTTTCTTTGCATTGCTTGCCAGTGAATGCGGAACGGCGGCATCCTCAAATGCTGTCGAGGACATATGCTCACGCGCAAAGACATCGGTTGTAAAAGAAGCATCGGCATAATCAAGACGGATGGCATCATTGCACAGCGTCTGTATCAGTTGGGTACGATCCATGTTCATACTTGTATAAAACAATCTGGGATCAAACAGATCAAACAGAAAGTCCTTCAGCTTATTCTTGTTTTTTTCAGTCAGCATCTTGGTGATGATGGTTTCAAGCTGATTCATATCCTTTTCAATCAGAAAGGGATGAATGATGATCGACGGCTGGGGAAATGGTGTTTCCACGGTAGAAATTATCAAATCCGCATGCAAAAGGTTTGGCTGATAGGAATGTATGGACATCGCATACTTAATGGTCACCTTGTCCTCAAAGCGACGACTGATCTTTTCCAATGTAGTTTGATGCAGACTGTAATAATCTGCATAAAGAAACAGGACGGTCAGCTTATTTTTCGATTGTACATTATTTTCAAAATAGCTGCCGATATGGAAGGAGATAAAAGCAATTTCATCCTCATTTAAAACGATGTCATACATATCCTTAAACTGCTGGGCGATGTAAACCGCAATATCGTAAATCAGGGGATAGGTCGATTTTATCTTTGCTGTCAGCGGATTTTTGGCATAGTAATTATGCTCCACGCGATTGAACAGATTCTTTACATGAATCGTAAACTTCGCGATAAATTCCTCATCAAAGGGATCCAGCAGATAGCACTCCTCCACATTGTGTATAACGGTATGCGCAATATCTATATATTTCTGTTCGATGAAGGAGGAGATATTGGAGCCGTTGATAAAGGAATAGTCAATCATTGTGGTGTTATTCATAATAATCAAGGTTAGATTATATAATTCCGCATCATTGATCTGTATCGCATATGCCCCTTCGATATATTCCCGTATTTCCCTTGCCACCGTATACTGCGGGGTTTTGAAAAACGGTGTGAGGTCCACCTGTTCGTGCAGGATACAGCTGCTGCGGATGCGATCGATCATCACAATCAGGTGCAGAGCTGTATTATTCAGTGTATAGTCATTCGCAAACAGATTATTGCGTGAAAAAATATCATCCAGATTCTTTCGGAAATCCCAGAAGTGATAATGGTAGGTCAGCAGCCGTACCTCGTCCTTTAAAACAAAATTATCGTAGGAATCACTCGTAATCAGCCGGCTCATCAGCTGGCGCTTTTCTTTTTCACTGCCATCGATATACAGCACATCCTTTTCTCTGCGGATGCCGACCTGATACGCGGATATCATTTTACGGATGCTGCGGATATCGTTATCCACTGTAGATTCACTGACATAAAGCTCCTGTGCCAGATCAAAGATATCAATGCCGTTCTTGGAGGAAATCAGCTTCTGTATTATCAGATTCTGCCGTGTCTGCGGGGTTTCCAGATTATGCTTTCCGCTCTCCCGATAACGCAGATACTGCTCCGTGCTGCTTAGCTTATAGCCCTTGTTTGTGGAAATGACCAGTGGTTCTTCGACATGCTCTTCATTCAGGATACTGATGTATTTGCGAATCTGGCGGGTGGAAACGTGAAGCAGTTGGGAAAGCTCAGCTGCGGAAATCCAGCTTTCATAGTGATGCCATAAATAATCCAGCAATGTCGATATATTATCTTTCATGTTCAATCACTCTCCTGCCTTATCCCCCTGTAAACAATGATAGTATTACATGATAAGTATACGTGAATTCGAAAATCCGCTCAACTTAAAAAAGTTCCGTGCACTAGGAACTTTTAAAATTTGTCTGTTTCGGCTGCATTCGTTATACTGAGGGTGTCGATAAGAAAGGAGGGCAGTCACACTGATTGGTATAAGAAAAAGAGACATATCACACGCTGAATCGCTTCAGCCAAGTACGGGAATACTTTGATACATCTCTTCTATATTCTAACACCAATCCAGAAAAATTTCATTCATTATTAAAAAAAGTCCGTGGAATGTTAAAAAGCTTACGGACACAAAGGAGATCATTATGAAAAACATTTTATTAGTTTGCGGTACAGGAGCCAGCAGCGGCTTTATGGCGAAGAACATCCGACAGGCCGCAAAAGCACGCAACATCGAAATCGGAGTAAAGGCACGAAGTGATTCTGTTGTAGAGGACTACATCGAGGATATCGACCTGCTGTTGGTAGGTCCGCATCTGAGCTATATGCTGCAGGATCTGGAGGACATCGCAGAGCCCCATGGCGTAGATGTACAAATCATACCGAAGGATGCCTACGGCGAGTTAGACGGGGATGCCGTTCTTGATTTCGCATTACCCTTCCTTGAAGACTAATGCATCAAAAGCTTTCGCTTTTAAAGTAACTTAAACAAAATGAAAAAATGAGGAGAAACATATGAAAAAATTCATGGATTGGATGACGAACAAATTTGCTCCGAAAATGAACAAGCTTGCGCGTAATCCCTGGATTGCGTCTGTACAGGAAGCGATCCTAACTGCAATGCCAATGATCTTTATCGGATCATTTACAACAATACTAACAGCCTTTGGAGGTCTGATTGACGGGTTCCCGGATTTCAGTCCATTGTCAACCTTCTCTTTGGGTCTGCTGTCCCTGTACCTTGCCTATCTGGTGCCTTACCTGCTTATGGAAAAGAAACGGCACAATAAGACAAAGAAGGAAGCAGGTCTGGCAGGCATCGGCTTTTTCCTGATGCTGGTAGGTCCCACCTTTGATGAAGCCGGAAACATACTGTTTCAAAGCTCCACGCTTGGCAACGGCGGTATGATTGCAGCACTGATTGCAGGCTTATTCGTTGGCTTTGTTATGAATGCATTCTCAACCCATTCTTTCTTCAAGGAGGACAGCGCCATTCCGGATTTCATCACCGTTTGGTTTGATACACTGATTCCGATTCTGATAATTCTGTTTGTCGGATGGTTGTTTATCTTCCAGCTGCATATTAGTATCTTTGACTGCATCTATACCTTATTCTCTCCGATTTTAAGTGCTGGTGACAGCTTCCTCGGCTTTGTGATTCTGTATTTCTTCGGTTATACCTTCCTGTATACCTTCGGTATTTCCACATGGGTGATCTATCCGATCGAATCCGCACTGATACTGCAGGGAATCGCAGCAAACCAAGCAGCGGTAGCAGCAGGAAATGCAGCCAGCGTCATAAATGCAGATGGCGTTTCCTATTATTTCACACTTGGTGGAGGGGGCTGTACATTAGCGCTCGGATTGATGATGCTGTTTATGGCAAAATCTAAGAAATGCAAGGTCATCGGAAAGGCTTCTTTGGTTCCGAATCTATGCAACATCAACGAACCGCTTGTATTTGGTGCTCCTATCGCGTTTAACCCGATTCTGATGATTCCTATGTGGATTATCGGACTGCTTGCCCCTGCACTGACGTGGTTCGCATTATACTTTGATATCCTGCCAAAGGTGACTACCTTATTCTCCTTCTGGTATCTGCCGGGGCCAATCTGCTCCTATGCGGTTGGAGGCATGATCGGGCTGCTGTTTACGCTATTCATATTCGTTTTATCCTGGATTATTTATTATCCGTTCTTCAAGGTGTATGACAGACAGTGTGTACAAAAGGAAGAAGAAGATGAATCTAAAAAAGAAGAAGTATCCAAACGTAAAGCAATGCGTCAACGAACAGAAAAAGCATAGGAAAGGAAGGGTGTTATGGAAAACACAACAATCGAAAAGCTCAACAGTGCTGCCATGCAAATCATTTTGCATGCAGGCGACTGCCGAAATCTGTTGAATGAGGCAGTCAATGCCCTCCTGGAAGATAAAAGCGAAGAGGATATAAAGGCTAAGATAGCTGCTGCGAAAAAGGAAATAACAAAGGCTCATGTGATTCAAACTGAAATGATACAAAGCTCAATCAATGAAGATGAGCTACATACTACACTGCTTTTCACCCATGCACAGGATACGCTGATGACAATCAACAGCGAGGTCAATTTAACACAAAACATGATTCGCCTGTATAGAAAGCTGGAAAAATAATATGTGGAAAACTGCAGACGGATTTCCGAAGAATTTTCTATGGGGTGGTGCGATTGCCGCTAATCAGGCAGAGGGTGCATGGAATGTCAATGGAAAAGGACCATCCATGGCAGATATTGAGCTTCTTCCAGAGCATTATGACCGCAAGCATGTTGTCGGCTTTCGCCATACAGCAAGTCAGATCCAAGAAGCACTACTGGATACAGAAGGCTATTATCCAAGAAGGAATGGCATAGATTTCTACCATACCTATAAGGAAGATCTTGCATTGATGAAGGAAATGGGATTCTCCTGCTTTCGTACATCGTTCAACTGGACACGCATTTTTCCAAACGGAGATGAGGAGCTGCCGAATGAAGAAGGACTAAAATTTTATGATGCCCTGCTTGATGAAATGCTACGCAACGGGATAGAGCCCGTCATGACCGTATCTCATTATGAAATGCCGGTTCATCTGATTACAAAGTACAAGGGCTGGTATGCACCTGAAATGATTGATTTCTTTGTTCATTTTTGTGAGGTGCTCTTCAAACGGTATCACAAAAAGGTCAAATATTGGATTTTATTGAATCAGATCAATTCCCTTGGCGGCTGGGGAGAGTTTGCCAGTCTGGGCATGGTGGAAGATGGATATGAAGACTGGGAAAGCGCAAAATATCAGGCCACCCATCATCAGTTTGTCGCATGTGCAAAAGCCACCAGGCTGGCTCATGAAATAGATAAAACCATGCAGATCGGCATGATGCTTGGAGATGATGCACTGTATCCGGCAACCTGTCGGCCGGAGGATGTTTTCGCCAATACACAGCGTATGCAGATGAGTATTTATTTCTACAGTGATATATTGCTGCGAGGAGAATATCCCGGCTATGCTCTTCGCTACTTCAAAGATCACCACATACAGCTCAATGTGAAGGAGGAAGAGCTGGAATTGTTAAAAAATCACACGGCTGATTTCCTTTCCTTCTCCTATTACTACACCCGCATTGTAGATGCACAGCAGCCATTCAAGCCAAAAGAAAATCCATATCTGCAGACCTCTTTGTGGGGTTGGGCTACGGATCCTCTCGGCTTCCGAAATTCACTAAATCAATATTGGGATCGCTATCACGTACCGATCTTTATCGCAGAGAACGGTCTGGGGGCAATGGATACGGTAGTGGATGGCTGTATCCATGATGATTATCGAATCGCCTATCTGAAGGAGCATATCAAAGCGATGAAGGAAGCAATTCGCGATGGCGTACAGATTTTTGGTTATGCCTCCTGGGGGCCTATTGATATCATCAGCTGTTCACAAGGGGAAATGAGCAAACGCTATGGATATATTTATGTGGATCGTGATGATCGCGGCAAGGGAAGCAATGCGAGAATCCGCAAGGATTCCTTCTACTGGTACGCCAGAGTGATTGCCTCGAATGGAGAAGATTTGTAAGATGCTATGTGCACCACATGATAAATTCAAACAAAGATGAACTATAGGGTACTCAGACTGATAAGAAACACAGAGAATCTACAGTATACACAGCGTTCGCTGATAAAAACATACAGTGAAGTATATATTGTGTCTTACGTTAAGAATCCGGCACAGAAAACAAGGATACATCAAATACCAGCTATAAAAAAAGTGCTGTCTGCTTACTTCTAACTTACAAATAGTATTGCTATGAATGAAGACGCGCAATTATATAAGGAAACACAAAGGGGCGTCGACTGCGCCCCTTTCCTATGAATGAAAAAGGAGAGATTTTGCCAAAAGCTGCAAAATCAAACAGGATATATGAAACAGAATGCAAAAGGATTTCCGAAGGACTTTTTATGGGGTGGTGCGATCGCTGCCAATCAGGCGGAAGGAGCATTCCTCGAGGGTGGACGCGGTTGGAGTGTCGCGGATATTCTCAAGGTTCAGGATAAAGGAGATCTTAAGAAAAAATCAAATAAGGAAACCTCTATGAAGGACATTGAGGCTGCTATGGAGGATACACAAGGGTATTACCCAAAGCGCTTTGGAATTGACTTTTACCATACCTATAAGGATGATCTGAAGCTGCTAGCCGGTACCGGGATGAAATCATTCCGTACGTCTATCAGCTGGTCAAGAATTTATCCCAACGGTGATGAAGAGCAGCCTAACGAGGAAGGTCTTCGCTTCTACGACCAACTGATTGATGAAATTATAAAAAATGGAATGGAACCACTGATCACGCTATCTCATTATGAAATGCCCCTGCATCTGGCGGTGACCTACAATGGATGGTATCATCGTAAAACTATCGATTTCTTTGTCAAATATGCGGAAACGATTATGCAGCGCTATAAAGACAAGGTGAAGTACTGGATCGTTGTCAACCAGATTAACCTGATTCATCATGAATCCTTCAATCATCTGGGAATCCCCAGTGATCGTGTGGAAAACCTTATGGAAGCAAAATATCAGGGAATACACAATGAATGCACTGCCAGTGCAATCATAACAAAAAAGGGACATGAGATAAATCCGAATTTTCAGATCGGAATGATGGTATACGATGGTCTCAGCGAGCCTTTAACGTGTAAACCAGAGGATGTATTCGCAAATATGCAGCGCAATCAGCGTGAGTATTTCTTTTCGGATCTGCTGCTACGTGGAGAATACCCGGGATATATGCTGCGTTATTTTCAGGAGCACGATATACACCTGGATATTCGGGAGGAGGATGAACGTGTGTTAAAGGAAAACCCTGCTGATTTTCTGGCTATTTCCTATTATTACACGTGTGCATCATCCAGTGAAAGCAATTCCCGTGCTGATGTAAATGACGATGGAGCGATATCCAATCCTTATATAGAGGCGAGTGAATGGGGCTGGGGAATCGATCCGCTTGGTCTTCGCACAGTGCTGAATTATTATTATGACCGTTATCAAAAACCGATTATCATTGCAGAAAATGGATTCGGAACCTATGATGAAATCAGTGCGGATGGATGTATTCATGATGAGCGCAGAATCGCATACCTTCGTGAACATATACGAAATATGAAGGAAGCAATTCTGGATGGGGTAGAGGTCATTGGTTACTATCCATGGGGTCCTATCGATATCATCAGCTGTTCCTCCTCCGAGATGAGCAAGCGCTATGGATTCATCTACGTCGATCAGGATGATTATGGAAATGGTACAAAGCAGCGGTTGAAAAAGGACAGCTATAACTGGTATCGAAGCGTAATTGCATCAAACGGCGAAAATCTGTAATAGGTAATATAAGGAAGCCGCAGTGCTATACAGGCAGCTATGCTTACATATATCGTCTGTATGAAACGGTTCTGCATGTATAAGAATCAATACGTTCAAAGCTTCCGCGTATAGAAGAGACAACCAATGCATAATATAAACAAAAAGAGAATTTAAAGCTACGAACGAATGCGTAGAATATAATTCTCTTTTCTTATATGTGTATGCCGATGTCTTACGCATAATACATGTGTAATTCTACATATCTGTTTCAATCTCACAAGCATGAGCGCAGGAAATCAGCTGCCGGATAGGCGATTGCTTCGCAAGCTTTTATCCATCCCTGTTCACCCCTTGCTGTGCACGCCGCCTTTCATCAACAGCTCCTCAATGTCACGATTGCAATCCAAATCATAGTCCCCAATCAGTTTGTCTGCATAATGATACTGTATCCCTGCTTTCTCATTACGGTTTAAACAGCGCATCACCTCAGCCGGACCTGCCTTGCGCATACAGCGGTTAAACACCTGCACCCTGCGCTTTTTCAGCATTTCCTCATCGCAGGGAAACTCGTCACACGCATAACAGCCGTCAATTCCTTTTCTCAGGCAGCAGTCCAGAATACCGCACATAGCCTTATGCTCACAGCCTCTCGCATGACAGCCTGGGCAATCTGATTCCGAGCACACACAGCAGGCAAGCCCGCAGAATGCCATTCCTCTTTCCTCTCTCATAAAGTACCTCATTTCCAGCTTTATCATACCAAAAAAACTACGACAACACTATGTCATAGTTCTTGATTTACTTCTCATACTGCTTCAGCATTGCCTTACAGTCTGCTTTGATGCGTTCCTTCAGCTCCATTGGCTCCAGCACCCGTACTGTATTTCCCATGCCGAGTAAGCTTGCATACCAGAAATGCTCCTGCTTCGGTACCCGCATACAATATAGAAAGGATGAATCCGCATATACCTCCATGATTGTTCCCTGAAAATATTCCAGCACTCTACCTCTGGCCTCCGGCTGACAGTGCAGCTTGATCGTCCAGGTAACCTGCGTATCCGCCGCATCCAGCTGCTTCAGTATTTCCTGCAGACTGGGGTGCTTATGCATGGTATGTGTCTTCTCTTGCAGCTGTTCCATACGTACCAGCTTATACATCCGATACGCCTGCTTATCCACATCCCAGCCTACCAGATACCACGCATACCAGCGAAAAATCAGTGCCAGTGCCTCGCAGTTGCGTTTTGTCTGATTCCCCTGAGCATCCGTATATAAAAAGGAGGTGCTGTGTCTTGCGCTAATCACTGCCTGCAAGAAGGAACGCTGCTCTGCCGCTGTTTCATTCGCAACGGAAAAATCCAGCTGTACTCCCACGGTATCATCCTCGTGCTTTGGAAAAAGCAGCTTCGCATTTTGTACCTCCTTATGCAGACCAGCACTCTCCAGACTGTCCAGCGATGCCGCAATGATTGCATAATCCTGTTCCTTTACCAGAGCTGTAGGCAGCTTGTATCCCTCCTGCAGCTCATAGCCTCCATTCACGCCGCTATACGCAATGATAGGAACGCCAGCCATAGACAGCGTATCCATATCCCGCTGAATACAGCGCAGGGATACCTCAAAGGTTTCCGCAAGACAGCGGCCGCTTGCTCGTTTGTGATTCAAAAGATAAAGGGTAATCCCATACAGACGATCTGCCTTCATCCTACACTTCCTTGCATACATCAACCCATTTTGCTTGCGGAAGCAGTTCCTCCAGCTCCGCAATGGTCAGCTTGATTGCGGAATTTGGCGTTCCGCAGGCCGGATATACGAAATCAAACCGCTTTAAAGAAACATCCAGAAATACCTGCGTTTTATCAGGTACGCCAAACGGACATACCCCGCCGATGGCATGATTCGTATAGGCTTCCACCTCATCCCCCTTCAGCATCTTCGCCTTACAGCCGAAGGTTTCCTTATATGCATGATTATCCACCCTGCAATCACCGGCAGCAACCACGATCACGGCATGCTCCTTTCCCATAAAGGAAAGCGATTTTGCGATGCGCTCCGGTTGCGTTCCAAGGGCCTGTGCCGCCTGCTCAACGGTAGCACTGGATGCATCCAGCACCAGGATATCCTGTTCCTTATGATACTGCTTCAAGTATGCTCTTGCCTGTTCCATTGCCATTTTCTTATCCTCCTGATTTTCTAATATTCCACACCCTTACGTGCAGCTATCCCCCTTTGATAGGGATGCTTGTGTTCTACCATCTCCGTATGATAATCACATAGATTCATCAGCTCCTGCGACGGATTTCGGCCGGTGAGGATGATTTCCAAATCCCGGTTCGCCTGTAAAAAGCGCAGGAGTGTTTCCTCCTTTAGCAGTCCCAGCTGTACAGCATCCAGAACCTCATCCAGAAAGATGCATGCACACTCCTTTGCCATACCCTGCACCCATGCGAACAGCTCCTGTATCCCCTGTCTGGTTTCCAGCTGCTCCTGTTTTTGCATTTGAAAATAAAATCCCTGCGGCATTCGTGTTGCACGCAGCTTCACACAGGATAAGTTCCGCAAAGCATTGAGCTCACCACTCGTTCCATCCTTTAAAAACTGTGCAACCGCAACGCGCTTTTCATATCCTGCCTGACGCAGAACCAGGCCGAAGCCGGCAGTCGTCTTTCCTTTCCCGTTTCCGCTGTATATATGGATCATACGCTTCACCCTTCCTTATGTCATCTTAACCGTTATTATACCATAGCAATGCATATTGTGTAACGGTTTCAGCTATAAATGCAAATTTGTGAAACTTTGTGGTAAAAATGTGAAAGATTTTCATGAAAATATTGATTTTATGTACAAAACAAGGTATCATCATAATATCATATAGAAAAGAGAGGTTAGTCTTATGAAGAAAAAATTATTGGGAGGACTTGCACTGGCACTGCTTCTTGCAGGATGTGGAAACAGTGGCGACAGCGACAAAGAAAAAACGGATGATGGAAAGAAAACATATAAACTCGGTATCATCCAGCAGATGGAGCATCCTGCGCTTGATAGTGCCAGAGAGGGACTGGAGAAATATCTGAACAGCAAGAGCGATGCAAAGTTTGAGATTACGGTAAAAAATGCACAGGGAGACAATGGTACGGCGGATACGATCGCCAAGCAGTTTGTTTCCGATGATGTGGACCTGATTTATTCCATTGCAACCAACGCATCACAGGCTGCCGTGAATGCGACTGGCGGTACAGACATACCTGTTGTGTTCAATGCAGTGACGGATGGTGTGGAGGCGAAGCTGGTTACCAGCAATGAGTTGCCGGGTGGTAATGTCACCGGCGTCAGCGATGCCGCACCGCTGGAAAAACAGCTGGAAATGATTCGTGAGTTCCTGCCGAAAGCAAAAAAGATCGGTATGATTTACAATATCGGAGAAGTAAACGGAAAGCTTCAGGTAGCGCAGGTGGAAAAGCTGGCTTCAAAATATAACTTTAAAATCGTTAAGAAAGGCGTCAGCGCCACCACAGAGATTGCCACTGCGGCAGAACAGCTGGCAGGTGATGTTGATTGTATTTATAATATTACCGACAATATGGTCGTATCAGCTACAGCCTCTATTACAGATAAGGCAAATGCAAAGAATATCCCGGTATTTGCGGCTGAGGACGGACAGATGAAGGCAGGCTTACTGGCAAGTGATTCCATCAGCTATGAGAAGCTTGGAGAGCAGGCAGGCAGTGTTGCCTACGATATCCTTGTCAACGGCAAGAAAGCAGGCGATATTCCTGTAGAAACAGCAAAGGATACAACCCTGTATATCAACAAAAAGGTCGCAGAGCAGCTGGGTATTAAAATTCCGGATTCACTGGCAGAACGTGCTACTTTTGTAGAAGAATAGAGTAAGGTGTGAATACGTATGGATTTCATATTAGATGTTATAGCGCAGGGGCTGGCCTACAGTATCCTCGCCATCGGGGTTCTGCTGACCTATCAGGTTCTGGACTATGCAGATCTGACCGTTGAGGGCAGCTTTCCACTCGGGGCAGCTGCGGGTGCTATGTGTGTGATGCATGGCATCAATCCGTTTCTCTCACTGATCGTGGCATTTATTGCAGGACTGGCGGCCGGGTATGCGACCGGCTTCCTGCATGTTAAATTTGGTATTTCCAGCCTGTTGAGCGGCATTCTCGTCATGACAGGCCTGTATTCCATCAATCTGGTCGTGGCCGGAGATATGAGTAACATTCCCCTGTTTACCTATGACACAATTTTCTCCTATGGGGCGCTGCTTGGCAATATTGCAGGAGGATCACTGGGCACCTGGATCGTGAAGCTGTGGCCGATATTCATCCTGCTGGTTCTCGTCCTGTTCCTAAAGCTGCTGATGGACTGGTTTCTGGATACGAAATACGGCTTTCTTATGCGTATTGCAGGTGACAATCCCCAGCTGATTGCGACACTGGGAAAGGATATCGGGCACATCAAAATGAACGGTCTTGCTATTTCCAACGGCTATGCGGCTGTATCCGGTGCGGTTGTATCACAATTCCTGAAATATTTTGATATCACCCTTGGTACCGGTATGATCGTCATGGGACTGGCCTCTGTCATCATGGGGCTGACATTGTTCAAGCGCTTTAAATTCATCGGTTTCACAACGAGTGTAATTCTCGGTGCCATCACCTACCGTCTGACGATTGCCGCTGCCTTAAAGGTGGGCTTACCGCCAAGCTATCTGAAGCTGATCATGGCTGTCATCTTTATCGCGGTGCTTGTACTCGGCAATGGTGTGATGGGGAAATTCTTCCATCGCAAGGTTCAGGAATCGTGAGGTGAGAATATGCTGAAACTAGAACATGTGAAAAAGACCTTCAACAAGGGAAGTGCCAACGAGGTCATTTTATACAGAGATTTGAACGTGGAAATCCATGACGGTGAATTTGTCACGATTATCGGCTCCAACGGTAGTGGAAAATCAACATTTTTCAATGTCATCAGCGGGAATATCCGACAGGACGCAGGAAGAGTCTCTTTCAACGGAAAAGATGTCTCCCGGCTTCCCGAGCATAAACGCTCCCAGTTTATCGGCCGTGTATTTCAGGACCCGCAAAAGGGAACCTCCCCATCGCTGACAATTTTACAAAATATGGCCATGGCCTATAATAAGGGAAAAAGCTTTGGTCTCACAAAGGGCGTTGATAAGACTTTGATACCACGCTTTGAAAAAGAGCTGGCAGATATGCAGCTGGGGCTGGAAAGTAAGCTGCATGTCAGTGTCGGTTCCCTGTCCGGTGGACAAAGACAGGCATTATCCCTGTTGATGGCAACCCTGATTACGCCGGAGCTTCTGCTGCTGGATGAGCATACGGCGGCTCTGGATCCAAAAACAAGTGATCTGATTATCCAGCTAACCAAGAAAATTGTGGAAGAAAAGAAAATGACAACCATCATGATTACCCACAATCTGAAGCATGCCATTACCTATGGCGATCGTCTTCTGATGTTTCATAAGGGAGAAATCATCATGGATATTCCAAAAGAGGAAAAGAAAACACTGACAGTGGAAAAGCTGATTGAGAAGTTTAACTCATTGAATATGCTGGATGCGCTTGATGATGAGCTGGCATTCAGTGCACAATAGCATTCGATAGCGATAGACTTTTGCGGGAACGTATCCTGCAGAAGTCTTTTTTTCTATCCGAAGGGCATGGATACCCGCTTGACTGTTTCCCATAGCAGGATGCACCACAGCATTATCTAAATATTATCAAGATAAGAAAAACGTGCAGCCCTATTGACCTCACGTTTTCATTCAGTATTCAGCCTTTCTGTGTGGAATCAGTTTCCTCCCCGGATATCCTCCTTACGTTCCAGCTTCAAAGATACCTCCTCAAAGACGAAATCTCCACCATCTCCCAGTGGGCTCTGCGCCACCAGACCGACCTTTAATTCTTCCTCCATTTCCATGCGTAATATGCGATGCATCCTCCAGTGCGATCCATCCAGAGAATAATGCACCGCAAATATCTGATCTCTGCGGCACAGCTGCAGCCATATGGAATCCCCGTCTGTTTCCACTCCATTGCAATCATCCGAGGTTGTATTCGTCATAACAGATACAACAGCTCTGGTATTCAGATCGGTATACTCAAAGCAGGCCTTCGCCCAACGTGTTTCAGACTCCATTGCCATAAGTGCCGGTGCATCATAGGTGGAAAGAAAGCGCTGGGACACCTTTGCCTGCAAGACAAAATCCCCCTTCACCCACTGATACAGAAAGGCAGCACTGGCGACAACCTTTTTGTTTGTCGCACTGACTACAAAGTCGCTTTTCGCGTTGGCATGCAGGATAATCGCTCCATCCTTCTGCGTATAGGATGCATCATTCATTGTTTCAAATTTCATATTTCCTCTTCTCCTTTATTCGTTTCCATACGTTTCATCCCCGATTCCTCCTTTGCCTTCAGGCGGCATACATGATAGGCACGGTCTCTATGCTCGATATTTTTCTCATAATTCTTCTGGTAGATAACGGAATAAACAAGATCAAGCAGATACTGTGCAGATACATGAGAGGAAAAGGTTGTTATTTTCTGATAGGAAGATTCAAAGCCGCAAAGATACAGACGGCAGGTGGCAAAATAATGCAGTGTCTGATCGTGTCTGCTGGATAACAGCAGTACGGTTACCTTATTCTCATACAGCTGCTTTACACACTCCTGCACATGATCGGAAATACCTGCGTAGGAAAGGATGATTGCCACATCCCCCTGTTTGGCAGAGGCACAGTACAAGCGCTGCTGCAGCAGCTCCCCTGCGACATGGATATGCATCCCGATTTCCTCCATTTTGCGTGCAAAATTCTTTGCAGCCTGCAGATTGGTATTCGTCGTAAGAATATAGGTGAAGCGTGCCTGATAAATATGCTCTGCGAACTTTTCCAGCTGTGTGATATCAAGCAGCCGTATGGTTTCATCAATCGAGGTTTTATACAGACTGCCCAGCGTTTGAATCAGCTGTGCCGTGGATTCCTTTTCCGTAAAGGGATAATCGTAATTCACCTCACTGGGACTGCTCAGCTTCTCGTTCAGCTCACTTGCCAGCTGGATACGAAAGGCAGAAAAGCCCGCAAAGCCAAGCTTATGGCAGAAGCGATAGACACAGGAGGTACTGACCGCAGCTCCCTGTGCCAGCTGTGTGCCGTTCATATGTATGACCGCTATGCTGTTTTCTAAAATATAATCACACAGAGCCTGCTCGTTTGCACTCCAGCTGCGAGTATTCTGTAAGGTTTCCCGTATATGCATACACATCCGTCCTTTCCTCTTCATTATAGCGGTATGACAAAACTTTGTCATTCCTCTTTCGTTCATTGATAATTTTTTCTCATATTTTCTGCTTTCCCAAACGAATCCGTGTCAACCTTTTCTCAACCGTCCTCTGCTTTGTTTACAGGATAGGATTTTCTGCGTTACACTGTAGCTGTCAAAAGGAGGACAACATTATGTATAAACTGATCGTCTGCAGTGTCGATGATACGCTGCTAACCAACAATCACAACCTGAGCGCTGATACAAAAGAAGCTCTGCTGCAGGCCCAGCAGGCGGGTGCACGGCTGGCTCTGATCTCACGCCGTTCTCCGGAAAACCTGAGAAAAATAGCAAAAGAGCTGCATATGGATACGTATAACGGATATATTGCCGCCTGTCACGGCGCCTTTGTGCAGGAGCTGGGCAGTATGCGAATATTGCGGAAGGAAGAGGTTTCACTGAAGCTGGTGGATAGAATCAAGGCACTTGCCGAGGGACAGGACGTTACGCTGTCCATTGTAGAAAACGGCTGCCTGTATGCAAATGGCATTGACCCTTATGTACAGCTGGAGGCTCTGCTGAATGATATGCGCCTGTGTCCCTGGGAAGCATTTGAGGACATCAGCGATACGGTATTGAAGCTCTATGTTACCGGAGAAAGCAGCGCCTTAAACGGCTTTATCAGCTGGATGCCGAAAACCTTAGAGGAAGAAATCAAGCTGATTCAAAGCGGTAAGAATATGTGCAGTATTGCCCATGCCGATGTGGACAAGGGAACAGCACTGCAGTGGATTATGCAGGACATGGGCATTCAGAAGGAGGATGTGCTGGTGATTGCGGACAGCACAAATGACAAGGTGATGGCACCGTATGCAGGCTGTGTAAGCGTCATGGCAAATGCACAGGATGAGGTGAGAAGGGATGCGACCTTCCTCACACACAGCAACGAATGCGATGGTATCGTACGAACACTGGAGGTACTGACACAGGATGTGGAGGTCATATAGCTGAAGCAGTTACGAACAGCTCTTTGTAATATTAGAAACAGAAACGGGAAATCTTTCAAAAGTGATTGGAAAAGTTCCCGTTTTGTTTTATACTGAAAGAGATGTAACCGTTCACAAGATATGGAGGAATGCTATGAGCAGATTAACGATTATGACCGCTACCAAAGCGCAGCGGGTCATTGAAGATCTCTACAAGGATCTGGAACGAAGAATCATTGCCAGTCCGCCGGGCCTTTGTCCGGTTGATATGGCAAGTGCTTTTCTGAAGCTGTGTCACGCGCAGACATGCGGAAAATGTGTGCCCTGCCGTGTCGGTCTGGCACAGCTGCAGCTGCTGCTGGAGGATGTGCTGGAGGGAAGAGCTGAACTTTCCACGATTGATCTGATTGAAAAGACTGCACAGAATATCTCATGGAGTGCGGATTGTGCAATCGGACAGGAGGCTGCTGATATGGTGTTGAAGGGGGTGCAGGGATTTCGGGATGATTATGAGGAGCATATCCTGCACGGACGCTGTACCGCCAGTCTGAATCAGCCGGTTCCCTGTGTTTCCATGTGTCCGGCCGGTGTGGATATCCCCGGCTATATCGCATTGGTGAAGGAAGGAAGAAATGCCGATGCTGTCCGACTGATCCGAAAGGATAATCCGTTTCCTACTGTTTGCGCCTATATCTGTGAGCATCCGTGTGAAGCGCGATGCAGAAGAAACATGCTGGACGATTCTATCAATATCCGCGGTATCAAACGCTATGCTGTCGATCATGCCGGCTATGTACCGCCGGAGCCCTGCGCACCATCGACCGGAAAGCGGGTTGCCATTGTCGGCGGCGGTCCCGGTGGTCTAAGTGCTGCTTATTATTTGCAGCGGATGGGACACCAGACCGTCGTTTATGAAAAACGAAAGGCTCTGGGAGGTATGCTCCGCTATGGAATCCCCAACTATCGGCTGCCCAGAGCACGTCTGGATGAGGAAATCGAAGTAATAAAGGCCGCAGGTGTGGAAATTCATACCGGGGTGGATATCGGCAAGGATATCGCCATGTGTGATCTGGATAAGGAATTTGATGCTGTTTATCTTGCCATTGGGGCACAGACAGATAAAAAAGTAGGGATTCCCGGAGAGGATGGAAAAAATGTCATTTCAGCGGTTACGATGCTGCGGAAAATCGGTGATGATATCATGCCGGACTTCACGGGAAAACGCGTGCTCGTCATCGGTGGTGGAAATGTTGCCATGGATGTAGCCAGAAGCAGTAAACGGCTTGGTGCAGCCTATGTGGGAATCGCCTATCGCAGAAGACAGGAGGATATGACCGCCCTGCCGCAGGAGGTTGAGGGGGCTCTTGCGGAGGGCTGTGAGCTTCTGCCTTTGCAGGCACCAACGCGCATTGAACTGGATGAAGAACAGAAGGTCGCTGCTTTATGGGTACAGCCGCAGATTATTTCATCCTACCGTCAGGGACGGCCTTCACCGAAACGTGCGGATACAGAGGAAAAACGAATTCCCTGCGATATCGTCGTTGTGGCCATCGGTCAGGGTATTGAATCTCAGCATTTTGCGGAAGAGGGCGTCCCGATCCGCCATGGTGCAATCGACGCACTGGATCATTCCGGTGTGGAAAACATGGAGGGAATCTTTGCCGGCGGCGACTGTGTAACCGGTCCGGCTACCGTGATTCGCGCCATTGCGGCAGGTAAGGTTGCGGCTGCCAACATTGATGAATACCTCGGCTTCCATCATGTTATTGAATGTGACGCACTCATACCGCCTGCAAACTATGCGGATCGTCCGAAATGCGGCCGCATACAGCTGAAGGAACGGGAAACAACGAAGCGCAATGCTGATTTTGAGCCGATTGAATATGGCATGTCGCGGGAAGAGGCACAGCAGGAATGCGGAAGATGTCTGCGCTGCGATCACTATGGTTTCGGTGTATTCAAAGGAGGAAGAACGACAAAATGGTAACGATAAAAATCGATCATCAGCAGATTGCGGTAGATGAGCAATTAACGATTCTGGAAGCCGCAAAGCAAGCCCATATCGAAATTCCTCATCTCTGTTATCTAAAGGGTATCAATGACATCGGTGCATGCCGTGTCTGTGTGGTAGAGCTTGCGGGCAAGGATAAGCTGGTTACCGCCTGCAACACCATCGTGCAGGAGGGAATGGTCATTTATACCAATTCCCCAAAGGTTCGCTATACGCGAAAGTGCAATGTGCAGCTTCTGCTTTCTCAGCATGATTGTGAATGTGCCTACTGTTCACGAAGCGGGAATTGTTCCCTGCAGAAAATAAGCAATGATCTGGGTATCACCTCCCTTCCTTATGAGAAAAAGGTCGTGTATACACCATGGAATCAAAGCTTTCCACTGATTCGGGAAAGCAATAAATGTATCAAATGCATGCGCTGTATTCAGATATGCGACAAGGTACAGAACCTGCAGGTATGGGATGTCCAGAATACAGGCTCCCGGACAACGGTGAATGTATCCCTGAACCGCAGCATTGAGGAAGCCGATTGCAGCCTGTGCGGACAGTGCATTACGCATTGTCCGGTAAATGCACTGCATGTACGTGAAGACAGCGAATGCGCGTTTGATGCACTGAATGATCCGGATAAGATTACGATCGTACAGATTGCACCGGCTGTTCGGGCTGCCTGGGGAGAATCGTTTGGGCTGTCCAGAGAAGAGGCGACGATTGAAAAGCTGGGAGATGCCTTTCGCAGGATGGGTGCCGATTATGTATTTGACACTGATTTCGCAGCGGACCTTACCATCATGGACGAAGCCAGTGAATTTCTGGAGCGCCTGCAGCAGAAGGACGAGCAGAAGCTTCCGATGTTTACTTCCTGCTGTCCGGGCTGGGTACGTTTTCTGAAATCACAGTATCCGGATATGGTGCCCCATCTCTCCACTTCAAAATCTCCGCATCAGATGTTTGGGGCTATCACCAAAACATGGTTTGCGGAAAAACTGGGCGTCGACCCGGCGAAGCTATATAATATTTCAGTCATGCCGTGTGTCGCAAAAAAGCATGAAATTGATATACCGGGAATGGAGGATTCTGGATATCGCGATGTAGATGTCGTTTTGACGACACGAGAGGTTGTCCGCATGCTTCACGCCGAGCATATTGATGTCAGCTGCATACAGGATACACCGCTGGATGATCCGCTTGGAACCGCCAGTGGTGCCGGTGTGATTTTCGGTGCAACCGGCGGCGTCATGGAGGCTGCACTGCGCAGTGCCTATTATTTCGTTACGGGCGAAAATGCTGATCCTGATGCCTTTGCTGATGTCCGTGGCATGGATGGTTGGAAGGAAGCTACTTTCGAGATACAGGGCATACCGGTTCGCTGTGCAATCGTCAGCGGGCTTGGAAACACCCGCAGACTCATCGAGGCTATGCGCAGAAATGAAGTAGCCTATGATTTCATCGAGGTTATGGCTTGTCCGGGTGGATGCAGCGGAGGAGGCGGTCAGCCAATCCATGATGGAGAGGAGCTTGCGGCTGAACGTGCCGATACGCTGTATCGTCTGGATCGAAATGCAAAGCTTCGCTATTCCCATGAAAATCCGTCCATCCGCACACTCTATGATGAATATCTGGATAAGCCGCTTTCAAAGCTTGCGGAGAAGCTGCTGCATACCGATCATGAAGCATGGCAAATGCCCCATTTTAAGCGTTAGGTATCGGAAGCGCTCGCCTGCTGTCTGCTGCTAAACGGCTATTACATGTCGGAAAGCTGTAAGTGATACAGCATGAGAAATAAGAGCTATCGCAATGAAAGCGCCCGAAATAACAGCTTATGAAAATCGCTACCAAAAAGACACAGCAAGTGTCTTTTTCTGATGCTTTTCCCTGCTCGTATTTTTATACATGAATATGATAAAACATGATTACACATATACAGGATACAGCGTCGTGATACGTTCTTATTATCAAAAACACGTATTTTCCTTTCGCTTTCCCTTCACCTTCAGTATAATAAAGGTAACAAAACGGAGATGATACCATGACAGAAGCCCTTCAGAAGCAGGCAGCCACCCTCTATAAGCTTCCACGCTTTCGCACTGCATTTCATAATGTTATTCTACGCTCGCTGCGCAGCAACGGATATTATGACTACCGCTATATCAGCAGAAGCATCACCCGCGCAGATGTTCTGGTTGCGGACACTCCTGCGACGCAGCTGCAATATCTTTCCGAGATATCCAATCAGACACTGCTGCACTACACCTTAAAGCACGCGGCGGTGATGGAGAAACGCCAGCCTCTGCTGCTGGAGCTCCTGAAACAGGCAGGGTATGAAAAGGACATCGTGGGAAAGGATTCTATTCTGTATGAGAAAGAGGCTGTGCAGCTAGTGGAAATCACCTCCCTTCCTCAATATCTGGAAATCATCCTAAACTATCGCAAGGCGCATGTTTCCTTTTATTTTCGCGGACATCAGAATATGAATTACCAAATGACCCCTTCCCTGTTTCGCAATCCTGACATGGCGGTGCGGGAGGATGCAATCTATAAGCAGACGCTGATTGAATATCCGGCGGATTTTTATAACTGCAAAACCCATTTTGAAAAGCTGGTGAAAATGCAGCACTATCAAATCTGTACCCGCCTGCTCGATCTGACGACCAATCCTCTTGTGGCACTGTTTTTCGCCTGTGAGGATGCCACAAGGGATACCGGACAGGTTCTCGTATTTGAAAGCAGGGAAGCCCCGTTGTTTCCAGACAGTGATAAGGTGAGTATGCTTTCCAGCCTTGGCTTTCTGAAAGAGGACACCCGCAAGGCATTGCGCAAGGAAAGTGCAGAGACCTTTTCCAGCAGTGCAGCTGCGGCAATGCTCCTGCATGAAATACAGCGGGAATTGCCAGCCTTTCAGCCCGGTATAAAGCAGAAGGATTTGCGAAAGGTTTTACTTGTGCAGGCGGCGATGGACAACATCCGCATACAGCGGCAAAACGGCTTGTTTTTCCTGTGTGGAAACTATGCCAGTGATGATGAGGAGCTGCAGAGTGTCCTGCGGAATAAGCTACTGCACCATGAGGGGAAACAGATGGTCTTTTACATCAAAAAGAAGGAACAGCTGCTGGAGGAGCTGAAGCTGGTACATATGTCACATAAAGACCTGTATGGTAATCTGCAGGAAGCCGCATGGGATATCCTGCATACCGTGCGATAGAATGGGAGAAGTTATGGAAACCTACAAAATTTCACAGATAGCAAAACTGCTCGGTTTAAGCAGCGACACGATCCGTTTTTATGAAAAAAAAGGTCTGGTACACCCTTCTGTGAATCCGGACAACCAGTATCGGGAATATAATCTGGATAATATACTGGAGCTGCTGGATATCATTTACTATCGGCATCTGGACATATCCTTACAGGATATTCAATCCATCTGTACCAGCAAAAGCCGGGAAAATATGTATGAGCTGCTGTTGAAAAAGAAACAGGAAACGGAAGAAAAAATACGGTATGAGCAGCAGCTTCTGAAAAAGCTTACCTGTATATCCGAGACGTATCAAAGGGTGGAATCCAATCAGAACATCTGCAGTATCAAAGCCTTTCCGGCATCCGTCATTCTGTTTGAAAGTGAGCGGACAAGTGATTTCTTCACACAGCAGATAGCCCATTTGACACAGGATCAGTTTGTCCTATGCTCCCTGTTTAAAACCTATCAGATCAGCAGCTGTGACATACAGCCGAAGAAGACCATCATCGCACTGGAACAGGATATCATGGAGGAGCTGCACATGGATTATCCGCAGGCACAGCTGATAAAAGCGCATAAGCAGCCCTGTGTTTTCCTTGTGATCCACATGCTTCACAACCAGATTCAGCAAGAGGATATCGCTTTGCTGTTTGCCTATGCCGCCAAGCAAAAGCTAACCCTGCAGGATACCCTGTATATGCGTGAGATTCCGCTTACCAGCTATCAGGATGATCAGAATTATTATGCGGAGCTGTATATTCCCATATGTGAGGACTAAATCCTCATTTTTTATTATTTTTCCTTGACCTTGGAGCTGCTTCAGGGTTTATACTTACATTCGCACGGAGGTGAAGTCAAAATGAAAAAAGATTATATACACAAGCAATTCTGGAACTATGTGCTTCCTTCCATGTTCACAATGCTGCTAAGCGGCTTCTATGCGATTGTGGATGGGTTGTTTGTAGGTAATGCGGTGGGAGATACCGCACTGGGCGCAATCAATCTTGCCTATCCGATACAGGTAATATTAAATGCTACAGCAATCGGGCTGGGGATCGGAGGATCTGTTGTCATGTCCCGCAGCCGCGGGGATGGAAGAGAGGATAAGGCACGCCATGCCATGGGGTCTACGCTGGCACTGCTGCTGGCATCCGGTGTCCTTCTGTCTGCGGTACTGCTCATACTGCATCCGATGCTGCTGCGTATGCTGGGAGCGAAGGGAGCCATGTATGCACAGGCCCGCTCCTATATCATAGTTGTACTTATGGGGGGACTGCTCCCTGTTCTTGGCAACGGATTGAATCCGCTGCTGCGCAATTACGGAAAAACCTTTCTGGCAACGGCAATCATGAGCAGCGGACTGATTACGAATATCATCCTCGATTATGTATTTGTCTTCCGTTTACATATGGGACTGGCAGGTGCAGCTTGGGCAACCATCACAGCACAGGGCGTTGTCGCTGTCCTTACACTGCTCTATATGTATGCAAGAGAGCTTCGCGGTTATTCCCGAAAGGATATTGTGCCGGATGCACCCCTTGTGAAATCCATCGTCCGTATCGGCCTTTCCCCCTTCGGACAAACGATGGCGCCTTCTTTTGTCATCGTATTGACCAACTGGATGTGTCTGCGCTATGGCGGGGATGCCGCAGTAACCATTTACTCGGTCGTTTCCTATGTTCTGTGCAGTGCACAGCTTCTGCTTCAGGGAATCGGTGACGGTGTACAGCCTTTGATCAGCTTTTATTACGGTGCCAAAAAGGAGGAGAAGATTCATATTCTATATCGCAAGGCCTTTTTCGTAACCGTTGCAGCTTCACTTGTTCTCTGCATAGCGGTAGTCCTCTTCCTAAATCCGCTGACTGCCCTGTTTGGAATCAGCGATGCCATTTTTGAAGGAGCGAAGACTGCTATTTTGATCACCACGGTATCGTTCCCCTTTCTCGGCATTACAAGAGTTACATCAGCCATTTTTTATGCGACAGAGAAAACACGCAATTCCACCTTTCTGGTCTATATGGAGCCCTGCCTTCTGTTACCCCTGAGTCTGTTCGTGCTTTCCTTCCTGTTTCAGCTGTCAGGAATCTGGGCGGCCTATCCCGTTGCGCAGATTCTTCTTTGCACTATCGCCCTGTTTATGAAAAACCCGCTGCACGCCCCTGTCACAGTGCCACAAACACAGGAACAAACGCTGTGCTGATATCATTCTCGGAAAACAAGCTTTGCAGCAAATGGCAGGTGTTGTAAAAAGCAGCCAGCTGATCAGATGCAGTAAAGCGGACAACACAAGCAATACATGCCGCTTTAAGGTTCTAAATTTGGGAATTGATGAAGCTGTTGATAATAAAAAAATAAAGCCCCAAAGGTTCTTTCTTACTTTCGGGTGTTTGCAAAAGGGAGACTTCAACACGATTGGATTTATCAATAGAAGTTGAAGTCTCCCTGTTTTTAGTTTTTCAACACTTGAGAAAGAACCGCTCCAAAATCATAGGAGTATATTTCTTTCTTCGCTTTTTCCACATACGTGCCTGCAATGCATGAGAATCCGCTTAGAATACAGCTATTTCTTTCTATGACAGCTGCTGAGCTGCGTGGCAAATCAGCGCTTTCTTGCAGCTACAAGCAGCATCATCGGTCTGCGCATTTCATCCCGCATGCCCGCGATATCCAGCATATGCTTCGGCGGCTGTGGCTCTATGATATGCTGAAGCTCAAAGCCATTACGCAGCAGTGTATCCAGATAGGTGGTAAGCGTACGGTGATACTTCACTACCTTTTCACCAAGGAAATTTGCCTCTCGCTTTCCCTCGTAATAATAATTATCTACCGGGAAATGCAGTATTTCTCCATTCTCTCCATAATACCAGTCCTGCGTGCCATAGGATGTAAACACCGGATGCTCCACCGAGAAAACAAAGCTACCTCCCGCTATCAGCCAGCTGGATATTGCGACTGCCAGCTGTTCAAAATCCTTTACATAATGAAAGGCCAGAGAGCTGATGACTGCATCAAAGGATGCCTTTGGAAACTGTAGCTCCTCCATGGCACAGCACTGATAGCTGATTGCGTACTCTTTGCTTTTTTCTTCTGCGACTGCCAGCATTTTTTTTGAAATATCCACACCAATTACTGATGCAGCCCCCTGCTGTGCAGCATATATACAGTGCCAGCCATAGCCGCAGCCAAGATCAAGAACGCGTTTTCCTTCAAAATTCGGAAGCAGCTGCTTCAGCTGAGACCATTCACCGGCTCCCTCCAGTCCCTGTACTGAGCGGTTCATTTCTTTATATTTGTTGAAAAATACATCGTCGTCATATTTATTTTCTTTCATGTTTTTATCCTCCCATGCGAATTATGCATTGTTTATCTGATTGAAATTCACATGGGTCTATGCAATCTTCTGCGCAAGGATGCCTTTTCTCACAGAGCAACACTCCTTCCCAAAGCCGTACGTTTCTGTATAAAGTATAGCATACAGAAACAAAACTTACCATCCTGTAAAAGCTCTACTTCCTTCAGAAAAGCAGACAAAGAAAAAGCTCTCTGCAAGCTGCAGAAAGCCGTATTTCTTCCTATCTCTCGTTGTTCAAACTGGAGAAGAAGGAAAGCTGATAGATACCACAGATACCAACCAGAATATAAACAGCTCTGGACAGAATGGATCCGGTACCAAACAGCATATCTACCAGATTGAAATCAAAGAGTCCAATCAGACCCCAGTTGACACAACCGATAATACTGATAATCAACACGATATAATTTATGACTTTCATATACATCCTCCTTGCAATTAGTCTGGACATTTTCCATCGGTTTATACCGTTATCTTTTCGACGAAAGGCAAAAGGAATGCTATAATGAAAAGAGAGGAGTGCAAACCTATGAACATACCGTTATGCGTAAAAGACAGCACGATTCGTATCCTGTTTACAGAAGGCAGCGACAGGCGAATGATGGAAGCAGCAATACAACTGCACAACGAACATATTCTCACCCCGCTGCTATATGGAGATACCAAAGAGCTGCATGCACTGGCAGTGGAGTATGGCCTTTCGCTTGCCGGCATTTTGATTGTCGATCCAAAGCAGTTTGCCCATCGAGAGGACATGATTCGGCGCATGCTGAAGCTTCGTAAAGGAAAAACAGATGAACAGACATGCCGCGAGTGGCTGATGAAGGATACCTATTTCTGTACGATGTATGTAGAGCTGGGATATGCCGATGGCCTGCTGGGAGGCTCTGCCAACTCCACTGCCGATACACTGCGTCCGATTATGCAGCTGATTAAAACACGATTGCCGCACACCATCGTCTCCAGCTGCTTCCTTATGAGCAGAAAGGATGAGCATTACATTTTCGCAGATTGCTCCTTAAATCGAAACCCCGATACGGATGAGCTGGTGGAGATCGCCTTGCAGGCAGCGGAAACCGCAAAGACCTTTCAGCTGGAGCCGAGGGTGGCCCTGCTCTCCTATTCCACACATGGAAGCGGGAGCGGCACAGATGTTGATAAGGTCCGGGAGGCAGCAGAGCGGTTACAGCGTATGCCGCTGGATTATGCTGTGGATGGCGAGCTGCAGGTGGATTGCGCACTGTCCGCACGAGTGGCGAAGCTGAAGGCTGTGGATTCCATCGTTGGAGGAAATGCCAATATTTTAATTTTCCCGGATTTAAATGCAGGCAATATCGGATATAAGCTGGTCGCCAATCTGGGCGGATTTGAGGCGCTTGGACCGATTCTACAGGGCGTGCGACTGCCGATGAACGATCTTTCTCGCAGTGCAACAACAGAAGAAATTTATAAAATGGCAATCATCACTGCCATGCAAAAGGAAGCAGAAGCAGGGAGGAATGTAAATGCAGACAGCAGCAATTTGGGAATATAAAGGAACCACCATGCGCTCATCGCGAATCGAAGACAAAGATGCGTATTACATAAACGGATTCACAGAATGTGACCGTGAGATTGCACGTATGACCGGCAGTAAAATGCATTATAGCAAAGAGGAGGTGGATGCATATTTTGTGAGCTGTCTCAGCGATACAACACGATATGATTTCCTTCTATTTGATTCGCAGGACAGCCTGATCGGTGAGTGCGTAATCAATGAAATCGACGAGCAGGCACGCTCTGCAAATTTCAGAATCTGCATTTTTCAAAGCAAAGATTGCGGACAGGGAGTCGGCAGCTGGGCGGTGCAGACGATCAGAGATTTCGCCTTTCGCGAGCTGAAGCTGCACAGACTTTCACTGGATGTGTTTTCCTTTAATACAAGAGCAAAAAAAGCTTATGAGAAAGCGGGATTCCGTGTGGAGGGCAGCTTGCGGGATGCCATTTGGGATAACGGTGTATATGCCGATGATATCCTGATGTCCATTTTGGAGGACGAATGGCAGCAGCTGGTTAAAGAGAACACAATGTAACAAAAGGGGAAAAAATCATACAGAAAAGGTATTCGCAGCTATGCTGATGGGAGCAGTAGTCACCACCAAATATGCGCATACCTTTTTCTATATCACTAAAAAGAACGATCGCTTCACTTATATCATAGCTGATGGCTACAAAAAAATTATTGACAATGCTGATTATAATTTGTTAAAATAATATAGTCAAAACAGCAAACGGCGTAGAATCTTTGACGAGATTCTACGCCGTTTTTCGTTTTGTACGCAGTTTTTAGGTAGCTTTTCTCTAATAAAGACTCCAAATTTATCATTTGTAGATGGAGGTAATAAAATGCAATCAAATGAACAAATTCACTACTTAGGTAAGGAAAAGATTCCGAAATTGATATTTAAGTTTTCAATTCCCTGTATTCTTTCACTGCTTGTAAGTGCACTTTACAATATTGTTGACCAGATATTTATAGGTAATAGTGAACTAAGTGCATTAGGGAATGCTGCTACAGGAGTTGTCTTTCCTATTTTTATTATAGCACAAGCCTTTGCTTGGTGTTATGGTGATGGCTGTGCGGCATATCTAAGTATATGTCAAGGAAAAAGAGACACCAAAAATGCACCTGTTTCTATCGGCAGTGGGATAACTGTCACGCTGCTTACCAGCTTAATTTTAGTTGCAGTATTTTTCCCGTTCAAAACACAAATTTTAACACTGTTCGGTGCATCAGAAAATAGTATTGGCATGGCTATTGATTATTTTAATATTGTGTTAGCCTTTTTTCCTATATTTATGTTAATGAACATGATGAATTCCGTTATCCGTGCAGATGGAAGTCCAACATGGTCAATGGCATCTATGCTTTCCGGTGCTATCATAAATATAATACTTGACCCTGTATTTATTTTTGGGCTTCACTGGGGTATGCAGGGAGCTGCATTGGCTACAGTAATCGGTCAGTTGGTATCTTTTATCATCAGTTTTATATATTTCTTTCACACAAAAACTTTTCGTTTGTCGCTTAAACATTTTATACCCAATTTCAAGGTTTTCTTTATTGCTTTAAAGTTAGGGGTATCCTCATTCATTACACAAATGACTATTGTAATTATTTCATTGGCTTGTAATATAATGCTGGTGAAGTACGGCATGTTATCTCATTATGGTGTTGATATCCCCATCGCTATCATCGGAATTGAAAGTAAAGTTTTCACTGTTGTCATTAACATCGTTGTCGGGATCATATTGGGGTGTCAGCCAATTATCAGTTATAATTATGGTGCCAAAAATTATAAGCGTGTAAAATTAACGTATCGGTATGCTTTACAAGCTACTGTTATAATAGGTATCATTGCCACTTTATTATTTGAATTTCTCCCCACTCATATTGTAGGAATGTTTGGAGAACCAACAAATCTTCCAAACCCAGAAGATTATTGGCAGTTTGCTAATATGACATTTCGGATTTTCTTATCACTCGTAACCTTTACATGTATAATTAAAATGACCTCCATTTTCTTTCAGGCTGTTGGAAAGCCAATTCATGCTATTATTTCATCATTAACAAGAGATATTATTTGCTTTATACCCTTGATAATTATCCTTCCTGGAAAGTTTGGCATAGAAGGAATTTTATATGCTGCCCCTGCTGCTGATTTTATTGCAATGATCGTTGCAGTAGCAATGACAATTTATTTTATGAAAGGACTTGATAAAGAGAACGAATTGACAGATACTACAAGCCCCACTTTACAAGCATCAAAGCAAGGCTTGATTATCACTATTAGCAGGGAACATGGTTCTTCTGGAAAGCAAATTGGTAAAGTTGTTGCAGAAAAATTAAAAATTCCTTTTTATTATAAGGAGATTGCAGCACTGGCAGCCCAAGAAAGTGGACTACACAAAGCCTTTATATCAGATATCAATACGAATTCCCCTAAGATACTACATGATCTGTATCTTAGCACAACTGCTGTCCAGCAAGCGGTTGCAGCTCAGGAGCAAATCATTCGTAAAATCGCAAACCAAGGGGCCTGTGTAATCATAGGCAGAGCTGCCGATTATGTATTGCGAGAGTATAAAAATATTATTAGAATTTTCATTTATGCACCAGAAGAATATCGTATTAAAAGAGTTATGGAGGTGTATGGAGATACATATACAGAAGCTATAAAAAACATTCATCACTCTGATGAAGCTCGAGCTTCCTACTACCACAGTATTTCTAATACCCAGTGGGGTGATGTACATAATTATGATATATTGATCGATAGTTCAGTAGGAGTTGAGGAATGTTCAGAAATAATTTATTCATTTATCAATCACATAAAAAAACGCAAAGTTCTATAGATCCTTTTGAATGATTATTTAGAAGTAAGATGTGTATGTTGAAGTGTCATTCTTCAGCAAATCATTGAATGGTTATCCAATAAACCGATATGTATAATACAAGTTACTGGATATCAGCTTTCCCTTATACCAGAGCCTTCTGCTTTGAGCATGGAGAAAACATATAATATTTCTCATAAAGGGCAAGGGTTCACTAAAATATAATGGTACGTAATGTGTAGGAATATGGTTCTGAATAGATACATATTCTCATTCGTCCGAAATTTAAGAAAGAAAATATTCCTACTACATTCTGACTTCAGAAATGACGATTTTAAATTCAGCGAAGAAAAAGCGTAGGCTGCATATCACTGTTCAGTGAGCTACATCTCCTACGCTTTTTTACTTACATAATTTTAATCGTTGCTTCCTATTAAGACTCATTCCTATGTGCTAAATCAAGCTCTCAAAACCAATGCTATAATTTATTCCTAGTAATTAAGCAATATTCAGTATTTCTATGAATGCTGCACAGGCTCTCAGACTTTTCATCACCAAAGCAGGAAAACTGAATCATACTGCAACCATACAGCAGAATGTTCCAACACAGCATTGGCTAATAACAGCTTTTCCATAGCTTTGTACATCCTGTTGAGGACCGCAGGTTTTCTTATGCTCGCTTCCCCCTGCTCTCAACTTATCCTTGCTTTCGCTGTGCGGCTCTGTGCACCCATTTCTCAATTTCCACGATTGGAATTATAGAGGCAGACATGATAAGCGCAACTGCAAATTCGATGATGGAGATATGTTCAAATTCAAACAGCCTTGATAATACAGGGATATAAATGACAGCAATCGTCAGCATAAGTGCACATGCGACAGAAGCCATGAGATACCAATTTTGCTTTTTCATATGCACCACGGACTGCCGCAGGGAACGCATATTGAATGCATGAAACATTTCCGTCATTGACATTGTCAGAAAAGCCATTGTCATACCGTCTGCACTCTGTGTGATTTCCCAGACACCGGCTTCCATATAATGACCAACGATGTAGGAAAGGAAGGTGATCAGTGTAATAACACAGCCCTGAAATATGATTTGTATATGCAGCCCATTGGCAAACAGCCCCTCACTGCTTGGACGTGGAGGCCTTCGCATCAGATCTGCATCGCCCTCCTCCATGCCCAGCGCAAGAGCAGGGAACGTATCCGTCAACAGATTGACCCAAAGTATATGCACCGGCTTTAATATCGTAAAGCCCATCATGGTAGCCAGAAAGATAGAGAGTACCTCACTGATATTGCTGGACAGCAGAAACTGAATGGCCTTACGTATATTATCATAAATCTTACGACCTTCCTTTACTGCCGATACAATGGTCGCAAAGTTATCATCCGCAAGCACCATATCTGCCACATTTTTTGTAACATCTGTTCCTGTGATTCCCATGCCGACTCCGATACTAGCCCGTTTGATGGCTGGTGCATCATTGACACCATCCCCACTCATCGCAACAACATATCCCCTGGACTTCCATGCATCCACAATACGTACCTTATGCTCCGGCTTTACACGGGCATATACAAATGTCTGTTCAACCCGGTCAATCAATTCCTCCTGTGACAGTGTATCCAGCGTACTGCCGCTCATCGCCTGCGAGCTATCCGTTATGATATGCAGAGATTTCGCAATCGCCGCCGCAGTATCAATGTGATCACCGGTAATCATAACCGGACGGATGCCTGCCTTTCGGCACTGAGCAATCGCCGGCTTCACCTCTTCACGTACCGGATCCATCATACCGCACAGACCGAGAAATACCAGATCGGATTCTGCTGTTTCCATGTCCAATTCCATATGATCACTCCATTTGCAGGCAGCACAGAGTACACGCAAAGCTTGATCGGCCATTTGCTTATTCATCTGCCGCAGTGCTTCGCGATCCTCTTCCCGCATCGGTTCTATTTTCTTATTTCGCCATATTCCCGTGCAGCGCTGCAAGACCACATCCATTGCCCCCTTGGTAAATTGCAGAACAACACCGTCAGACTCCCTGTGCATCGTGGTCATCATCTTCCGCTGCGAATCAAACGGATATTCATGGATACGCGGATACTTCCGTATTTCCTCATTGACATGTAACAGGGTTTCCCCATAAGCACTCAGCGCCATTTCTGTAGGCTCTCCCTGCAGGGTACCATCCGCATGCACCTGCGTATCATTACAAAGACTCATCGCCAGTGCAAGCAGATACTCATCATCACCGGCATGCTCCACCACACGCATACAGTTCTGTGTCAGGGTGCCGGTTTTATCCGAGCAGATCACCTGTGTGCAGCCCAAGGTTTCCACAGCGGTCAGCTGTCGTATGACTGCATTGCGCCTTGCCATACGAGTAACACCGATTGCCAGCTGCACAGTTACTACAGCAGCAAGCCCCTCCGGGATAGCCGCAACAGCCAGCGATACAGCCAGCATAAAGGTGTCCAATAGGGCTTCCGGACGCAGATCACTGCTATTCAGCAGTTCAAATAGAAACATAAAAACGCAGATCGCCAAAACCAGAAAGCTCAGTATTTTGGAAAGCCGATTCAGCTTCTGCTGCAGAGGTGTTGCTTCCTCCCTGCTTACGAGAATAGCATCCGCAATCTTTCCCATCTCCGTATGCATACCGGTTGCAGTTATCAGTACACGCCCTCTGCCATATACCACACTGCTTCCCATATAGACCATATTTCTTCGATCGCCAAGTGGCGGATTATCTTCCTGTAAAGTATCTGTTTGCTTTTCCACCGGAAGGGATTCACCCGTTAATGCAGACTCCTCCACCTTTAAACTGGCACATTCCAAAACCCTGCCGTCTGCCGGCACAGCGTCTCCGGCCTCCAAAACAACAACATCCCCGGGAACAAGGTCTTCACTTGCTGTAACTCGTATTTCGCCATTACGCATGACCTTGCAGGCAGGCGCATTCATATCCTTTAAAGCTTCAATCGCCGCCTCTGCTTTCCCCTCCTGATATAAGCCGAGTATCGCATTCACCATAACGACAAACAGGATAATAAAGGTATCCGCATAGGACTCATGCGCATATGCAGAGGTGATTCCGGAAATGAGTGCAGCTCCAAGCAGCACGATGATCATCGGATCGGAAAGCTGCTTTGCCAGGCGTTTCAAGAGGGATGCCTTTTTCTCCTCCTGCAATTTATTCAAACCATATACACGGCTTCGCTCCTGTACCTGTGTTTCACACAATCCGCTCCTGCTGCTGTGCTGTTCCTGCAATGCTTCATCCACTGTTCTCTGATGAGCTTCCATAATGCCTGCCTCCCTTTAAAAAATTCCTATACAGCTGCTCTGTATAGGAATCGTACGTTTATGCAGCCAGCCTGTGACTTCATATTATGCAGATATTCACAAATTGCGACAGACCTTCTGCATTTATTTTTCATGGTTATCTCTACCTGTATTGTAAAGCATAAGGCTTCTTCTGTAAACAGCCGTCTTTGCAATTCAGACAAAGTCCCGGGATTGTCTAGCGAAGCAGCGTCCCCTCCTCACGTATTCCCCACACAGCCTGTGGATCTGTCTGTGTTTTCTGAATGGAAAATACGACCTGTGTATCCTGAAAGGTAAAGGTTCCTGTTCCCTGCGTGCCATATCCATCATCCGTAAAGCTGAACGATGCCGTATCACCGTTGCGCTGTGCCGTGCCGGATATGGAGGCAACCTGCTGTGCATCCAGCGGGTTCAGACTTGTCAGCGTATAGGTAAAGGTGGTATCCGTCACATCGGATACGACAAGAGTACTATGACTGCCACTGTAAGTTCCGGCGATATCCTCTTGCTTCTGCGGTTCCTCTTCCTGCTGGAAAGGTTGTCCGCCGGCAGCTCCACGAATAAAGACATCGCTGTTGTATGGACCACAGCCAATCGTTTCCCCCTCATACTTCAGCTGATTGCTGCTGCGAATCGCAAAGGTATAGGTTCCCTGCGCACTGCTCGCTTTTATGCTTTGATCCGCAATGCTCCACGTTCCACGCACATCCTGCATACCCTCACAGCTGTTTTGTGTGAATACAAACGATCCATCGCTTTTCAGTGCAAGTGCTGCTGCAGCACCATTGCGCGTGTTTTCATCTGTAAAGGTACCGGCCATATCTTCCATACGGTATGTCTTCTTCTGTGAAAACAGCGCATCTCCATACTTCCAATACAGATATCCGCCTCCAGCAGCAAGACCAGCCACTAGCAGCAACAGTATCAGAAGCAGCGGCCATATTCTGCGCTTTTTGACAACGGTTTGCTTCTTCGTCTTATGATTGGTTTTATGCTTTGTTTTTCGTCTGGTTTTCTTTTTGGTTTTTCCTTTTTTCGCTTTCTGCTTCTTATTCTTTTTATCAGAAGTATTCGGCTGTCGCTGCTTTTTTTCGACTGTTTGCTTTTGCATACCACACAGCTCACTTACATCGACTTGAAACAGCTTTGAAAGTCGCTGCAGCTGTTTCTCATCAGGAACACGAATTCCCGCTTCCCAATCGCGTAATTCCTCCTCCTCGATGCGCATATATTCTGCCAGCCGCTGTGTGCTGATTTCGTATTCCATGCGCAGCGTTTTGATATGTTTACCCAGCATATGGTTTCACTTCCTATCGTATGCCAATATTATCCCCGAGACGGAAGAAGAAAGTCAAGAAAACCGACAGAATCGTAAGAATCTGCCATGAGAAAAAAGACTCCTTTTATTCACGAATATAAGGAATCATAAGCATTTCTACAAGGTTTGCGTCCTTGTGGTCTTCAAAGGTGCGGTATACAAGACGCTGGAAGACAGGTCCCTTCTGAATGAGATGCTCTCTTTGAAAAAAGGCACAGATACGTTCCCGTGTCAAGGAGGAACGCTTGTCACTATGCTCAAACGCATAGATAACCGCAGCACCTCCGGGAAGAAATGAGAAGCCGAATTCCTCACTCACACCGATTTCGGCGGCGCAGTCCTCATAGATTCCAAACCCGTTCATTCTTATGCAGTCATCGCCATCCTCTATTGTTATGAGCGTACATTGGAAAAACATATCCGCATTTTTTTGAAACAGATTAAACTGGATGGAGTCGTGCGCGTCCTCTTTGATATTCAGACAGTCCTCCTGTGAGATGAAGAAAATTCCGGGTCTCTGGATATAAATACAGTTGTATAGACAATAGGCTGTCATTTTCAATATGCTGATATAGTGATCCATGTTCATCAGCTTTTGCTGCAGTCGCTGAATCTCCTGTACATAGTCATTGCGTTTCTGCTGTACCATTTCCCGATGCGTTTGTACATTGCCGCGAAGAATATTTTCACGGATATTGGATAGTGAGATTCCCATATGGGAAAACCGCTGAATATATAGCAGCTGATCGATTTGCTCACTTGTATAATAGCGATAATTTGTTTCCGGATCTTTAAAAGGAACAATCAAGCCCAGTCGTTCATAGTGCCGGATCGCCTCCGGTGTAACCCCCATGATTTTCGCAATCTTGCCGATTTTATATTGCATATCATCACCCCGCCCTTTGTATTATACTATACAAAAAGAATTTGTAAAACAGAGATTTAAAGAATACGAAAATGGCATACGCTTTTCTGTTTTGTCATACTGTTTCTGTTATGAGTTTCCATATATTTCTAAATTCTGATTGAGAATTGCATTCCTGCTAAACTTTATTTGAATATTTTTAATTTTATATATAATTTGGAATCCAATACTGTTATAATCAAACCGTAGGGGTCTCATACTTGTAAGGCTGTGTTCATCTGAAAGCATGGAAACTGATTTTTCACAGCATTTATGATAAAGTAATAGAGAATACAGAAGGATTGCAGCAATATGTAGTTCCAGTTTGTGTTCTGCAAGGTGGCATTTCATCATACAATGCTACATACAGCTATTGTATATGCAGATGGTGCAAAAAAGATAAGATATAAATACCGAAGGGTACTTATATAGATACTTAGGAGGAAAAAAATTATGGCAGAAGAATTTAGAAGAATATGGTCCTTCATTGAAAAGGCGGAGCCTGCACAGGAGATGCTGTCCGTTCTGGTGCCTGGTGAGGAGATTCTGCAGTGCTATAAGACAAACCGAGATATGTCTGCACTGACGAACAAAAGAATTATCATTTTTGACAGACAGGGACTGACAGGCAAGAAAATCGAGATTTATTCCATCCCTTATCGTTCTATTGACATGTGGTCTACTGAGAATGCAGGTAAGCTATTTGATATCGATGCTGAGCTGGAGCTGTGGACAAAAGCAGGGCATTTTAAAATCAATGTGGATAAAAAATGCAATATCCGTGAATTTGATACCATATTGGGAAATGCGATACTGGATTAGCCTTGCATACCCCTTTTATTTCGCAAAAAGAATTAGCTATCCTTTGATATTGTCTAACTGGCAATATCTTTTTTATTGCTTCTGTCGATGTCGCTTTGTGTGAAGGCAGCAGGACGTTTGACAGGTCTGAAAAGGATGAAGTAGATTTTTATGTAACGGATGGAAGACCATCCGCTGGTATTAGTCGAAGGCAGGGTTGCACTGATAATAGTTTTCAGCATCCAACTGACTTTGCACGTAGGCAAGGGCTTCCCCAAATCTCTGGAAATGCACGATTTCACGTTCTCTTAAAAAGCGCAGAGGCGCAATGACATCGGGATCGCTTGCGGCACGTATCAGATTTTCATAGGTTGTACGTGCCTTCTGTTCTGCGGCCATGTCCTCAAACAAATCGGTGAGGGGATCGCCTTTGGATTGGTAATATGCAGCTGTAAACGGTGCTCCGCTGGCTGCCTGTGTCCATATGCCGGTTGTATGGTCGACATAATACGCGTCAAAGCCGCCTGCTTTGATTTCCTCAACACTGAGATTTCTGGTCAGCTGGTACAGAATCGCGGATACCATTTCCAGATGAGCGAGCTCCTCCGTCCCGATATCCGTGAGCATCGCACGCACACTGTCATACGGCATTGCATAGCGCTGGTTCAGATAACGCATAGAAGCAGCCAATTCTCCATCCGGACCACCAATCTGCGAGATTACAATTTTTGCAAAAGCAGGATCCGGCTTTCTGATATTTACCGGAAACTGCAGCTTCTTTTCATATGTCCACATAGGTCAATCCTCCCTTTCCCATGGCCAGGGGCCCTTGCTATACTCCCAGCTATCCGATAAATTCTGCCGATTTGTCAATGGCCCGCAAAGCTGTTCATATTCCTTTGCGACCATCTCGCGTTCCTTTACTGCCGTCTGATAATACTGCATCGCCTGCTGGTCATCGGGATGTGAATTTAAAAATAATGCTGTTTCCTGAATCGCGAAATCCAGCACTTGAAGCCTTCTAAGCAGTTGTTTTCTGTTCATTATCAACACGCCCCCTCATCATTGAGAAACGGTTTATCAAGAGCATGAAAAATCGTTCCTCTTTGAAACCCTATCTCCTTTTCATACGGCTTTTTCCATACCTGCATCGGTACATACGCCATACCGGGTGTCTGCATTTGCTGCTGCCGGTGTTTGGGCTTCAGTTCCATAAAATCCACATCATCATAGCAGTATTCATCATCATTGACCCGCTCTTCGGGAATCCATGGACAGCACGCTCCATTTGCATACTTCATATAAGTTCCTCCTAACCTGAGGTATTCACCTCACTGCATAATATGAGAGAACTGATAACACGCATAGGGCAGACATATAGGAAGCCGCTATATGAGATGAAAATCCTCTTTTCTAAACACAGGAAAGACAGAAAAAAGACCTATCAGCCGCAATGGAAAGATTACATTGCTTTGATAAGCCTTTTTCAACCTGCTTATGAATTCGTTTACCACTTCATGCAAGCACTTAATGAAATTGCGCCAATACCGTCTTTTCAAAATGCTCGTCACTGACACTCACTTTCCAACGATAAAACAAAATGGAAAGGGCAGAGAAAACCAGAAGCATTCCTGCAAAAACAAGGGCATCCGCACCTATAGATCCGCCAATCGCCAAGGTATTACGGAACGCATGCACGCTGTAGCTGAATGGCATAAACGGATGAATCGCATTGTAGAAGCCGGAGGAGGTCTCGATCGGATAGGTACCTGCCGCTCCTCCCAGCTGCAAGACCATGAAAATCAAAACGATGAAGCTTCCGATTTTCCCACAGGTGATGTTGAAGAAAACAATCATCGCCATAAAGCCTGCGGAAACCAGTGCCGCCATGGCAAAGGTAAGCAGCGTCTGATAAGGCGACAAGCCATTGACCAGCATCAGCACACCAATCATAACAATCGCCATCAATGTGGAAACCGTATACATAACGGAAGCCTTGCAAGCCCACATTCGCAAGCCGGATGTTGTTTTGCTTGTATTTTTCAAAAGCGGGTACATAAGGGTAAAGGCCATGCAGGCAACATACAGCCCGACAGACATCATATAAGGTGCCATCGCCGTACCGTTGTTTTCCACATTGCTCAGCTCCTGATGGTTGGTGACAATCGGCTGTGCCAGCATTTCCTTTGTTTTTTGCGTTGCTGACACAGAGCTTTCATCAGCCCCCTTATGCAGCGAGCTTGTCAACGTGTAGGAACCATCCTTCAGCTGCAGTAATCCGCTTCCCAGCGTCCCGGAGCCCTGTGCAAGCTGCTGAGCACCGCTGCTGATTTGTGAAGCGCCGGTATACAGCTGAGCAGAACCATTTAACAGTGCAGGGCTGTTACTGCTTAACGCTGAGGCTCCCTGATAAAGTGTATCACTACCCGTGAGAAGCTGCGTAATGCCGTCCTGCAAAGCCGGGATGGAGGAATTCAGCTGTTCTGTTCCCGTCTGCAGCTGCTTCGCTCCGTCTGTTAAGGCAGTGGATTTCTGAGCCAAGGTGGAAAGGCCGCTTCCCAGCGTATCCGCTCCCTCTGTATATGCGTGTATCCCAGAAGCCAGACCCTGCTCCCCGGATATTGCAGTATCAGCACTTGCAAGTCCATCTTCAATCTGCTGCATACCCTGAATCAGTCCCATGGTATCCGGTGTGGACCTCTGCGCATCCAGTGAACGCTGTACAGTGGAAAGTCCCTGCTGCAGCTGCGTTAGAGCCTGATCATTTCCATTGAGAAGAGCAGTCATATCCCCGGTTCCCTTGGAAAGCTGTGAAAGACCTGTCCCAAGCTCTGCATATTGCTGGTTCGCATCATGCAGATCCGCTGCCGCTGCAAGAACCTGATTCACAGTTTCCTCGGGAGCATTCACATCCTTCAATTTCTGTGCGGCTGCATACAGCTTTTGGCTTGCAGCTGTATTCTTCGTAATAATCGCTTGCAGCTGTGCGTTCAGTGCCGAAGCACCCTGTGATAGCTGCTGCAAGCTATTTGCACTGCCGGAATTTTCTGCATGCAAATACGCAAGCATACTGGCATGATCACGCGTACTTGATGTCAACGCGGAGGATAGCTTTTGCAGTCCGGACAAAACGTCGGAGCTTCCCGTATGCAATGCAGCAGTTCCCTGCGCCAGAGTATCGATTCCCTGATTCAATGCCGCTGAGCTGTGCATCAGCTGCTCGCTCCCCTGTTGCAAAGCAGCTACTCCGGCTGTGTACGTCTGCACCCCCTGCTGCAGTGCCGCACTCCCTGTGTGCAGCGTGGAAGCACCATTGACAAGCTGTACACTTTTTCCATTCATCGTTCGTATACCGGTACGCAGCTGAGCGCTTCCCTGCTGCAGCTGTGCTACTCCGTCGGTATAGTCCCGCAATCCCTGTTTCAGTGTTTCGCTGCCGCTTTGAAAGGTTAATGTGCTGGAAGCAAGGGTGTTCAGATTATCTGTAATTGTCCGGTTTCCCGCAATACTGTCAGATAGTCCATTCTGGATTTTCTGACTTCCCTTCCCTGCTGTTTTCAAACCACTGCTCAGCACCTGAACGTTGGAGAACAATGTATCGGCATAGGTTTTCGTCACGGTAGCGGAAATCTGTTCCCGTATCTTTGCTATCGCTGTCTCATCCATTTTTGAGGCGATATAATTGGTACCCGGATTCGTCGTATACATCAGCTCCATTTTCCTTGGATTCTGATCCATGAGAGTCGTTGCATTTGATGAGAAATTTTCAGGAATCGTTATGATCATATAATAAGAGCCATCCGTTAAACCCTGCTGAGCTTTTTCGGCATTCACAAAGCGAAAATCCATCTCCTTCGCCTTTTTCAAATTCGCAACCAGATCCTCTCCGATATGAAGGCTGGAGCCGTTATAGGAAACCTTATGGTCTTCGTTTACCACAGCAACCGGTATCTTATCCGCATTTCCGTAAGGGTCCCACATAGAACCCAGAAAAATACCTGAATACAGCATAGGAATCACAATAATTGCTGCCAGTACAACCTTAATCCATGTACTGCCTGCTATATTCTTCCATTCTTCCTTCATAATATCCTCTTCTTTCTTTTTATATCCATGGATACCAAATATCCACGGAACACTGGAATTATAGTACATTATATGCGCATGTCAACGCTATTTACAGAAAGTTTAGAATTGTTATGAAAAATTCAGGAGGAAAAGATGGATGGATTCAAAGAAAAGGCTTGCAAAGGAAAAGAAGAAACAGCTATACTATACATGATAGAAGGTGAGATTATGAGAATACGCGGCAGTCTGGAGCAGGCAATCTGTATTGTACTGCTGATTAGCACAAGCAGTCGGCCTGTGAAAAGCAGCGAGCTTAGCAAAAAGCTGCATGTGTCGGATTCCTACTTAAAAAAAATCATGCGGCAGCTGGTTAAAGCGGACATCGTTTCCTCGATCGCCAGCAAAAACGGCGGTTTTGTATTGCTGCGAACACCTTCTCACATAACCTTTCTTGACCTGTTCAATGCCATTGAGGGACAGGAGGAATTCGCCGTGAGTACAAGCCTTGTTGATCGGGTTTTTGATTCCAGAAAGCAGGTTAAAGAAAAAGAAGAAAAAATCATGCGGTATCTGCATGAAGCCGAGCTGGAATATCGAAAAAAGCTAAAAGAAATTACGATTCAGCAAATTCTATCCGATGTTTAAGCATCGCAGCCACAGGACTTTTATGCCGACTGGCTGCACAGCGAGGGCTGTCATATCGCTTCTTGCATCAATGATTTTTAACGCAATTTAAAACGCCGGTCAGCCTCTTAGCTGTGTGAAAATAAGCATCTTATTTTCTGATCAGGTATAAGAAAATAGCCGATTTCTATAATGAAAAGGTTGGATTTCCTTTGAACAGGCATAAGAAAAAAACGATTCCTCCAATGGAAGAGTCGGCCTTTTTCTTTTCTCAGTTTCCTCCGGGACCATCCTGACGATCTCTTTCGTCCGGATAATACTTTAGGTTATTGTTTGTCCACTGATTGTTTCCAGCTGTTTTCTTTTCTTCCTTTTGATGCAGCAGCTCTTCGCTGTCATGGCAGGATTTTTTCTTCTGTTCCATATTCATCACACTCCATTTCTAGTATGTGTGTTGATTGGACAGGCTATACCGTTTCTTTACTCGGATCATACGGTCCGGTTATTTCCAATACATTTCCCTCGGGATCACTGATATTGAAATACCAGTAGGGCATCGTGATCGAAACATAATAAAGGGGGGACAGCGAAGAAACCTGCAGGCTCTTCAAACGCTCATATTCCATATGCAAATCCTCACACACATAATTTTGAACCATGATATCATTTCCCTGATTCACCGTCTGTATGCAATCTCTGACGTATGCGTCATTATAGTGTTCCTTCACATTCTGCTTTTGCTTTGCAAATTCCGCATCATATTCCGCATGCAGGACAGCAAGAGTATGCCCGCACGAAAATTCCACCCATCGCTGCGGCGTAATTTCTCTCCCCTTTTGCTGGAGCAGTTGTTCATAGAAGTCTACCGTGTCATGAAAATGCTGTGCATTGATATATACACACTCCAGTCTCATAACGTTTCCTCCATCGTCCAGATATCCTGTTCCTTGATATGCTTTTTCATCCAGCTATATGCATAGGGACAGGTTGTAACGCATTTCCAGCCCTGCGCTCTTATTGCGATGACTGCTTCCTTCATAAGTACGCCTGCAATCCCTTGTCCACGCAGTGATACGTCAACAAATGTGTGATCGATATCCACAAGCTGTTCATCTACAAAAGGAAATGTAATCTCAGCAAGCAGTTGTCCCTGCTTATCTATAAATATACGGTGTTCCTCTCTGCTTATGTCCATGATAGCCTCCTTCTCCATGCCATACGCACGGCTATTACAGCTTCATTGTACCATAAATCATTTCCTGCATACCTGTAATTGCAGTCATTTATAACACCGTATTCACACAGCTTTCGTTATACAGAAAACCTTTATAAAATAAAGGCTGATCCGCTTTATTTATCATAAACAAAGGAATCAGACGCATCAGCTTTATGCGATGCTCCTGATTCCTTATTTCTCAAGCTGTTTTGATTTCGCTGCTTCAACATACGAAGTGGCAAGCTACCCCCTATAGCCTGCTTCCTCTGTGTGTAACAGCGCGATCGTTATTACAAAGCTAAGTGTATTTCCATACTTCTTGCTTTATGCAAACAGCGGTACGATTTCTTTCTTCAAAACATCAATCAAACCAAGGTCAGACATTTTGGCCTCAGGAATTACCGGCAATGCCAGGGTGACGATTCTCAGCAGTGGATTTTCCATATCCACAAGACCAAGCGCGCGATTCGCATCCTTCATCAATGCATTATCAACCGCCAGCTCTTCCGCAGGCTTCAGCGATATCAGTCCGGCAAGCGGCAGCTGCAATGTATGCAGAACTGCACCATCCTTTACTGCACACATGCCGCCTCCGCAGGCAATCAATTCATTTGCGGCAAGCAGCGCATTCTCTGCATTATCGTATACGATTGTCAAGTTATGAGAATCATGGGAAACCGTCGATGCCAGAGCTCCTGTTGTCGTACCAAAGCCACGCACTACGCCCAAAGCCACGGTATCATGCCCTGCATGACGGTTGACAACAGCTACGAATTTCAAGTCATCATCGTTCAGCTTCAGATACCCGTTCTCCACCGGAAGCTCCTCACAGGAAACCAGCGTACTGGATAACAGCAAATCCTTGTACTCCATCAAATGCACCTTAACAGTACCGTTTTCCACCGGTGCCTTGATACGGAAATCCTCTGCGCACAAGCTTTTTACATGCATGGAATTGCGATGCTCGATCGCATAGCTTTCCTCCTTGATATCGGCCAGCAGCTTTCCGTTTTTCGCGACCAGCTCTCCATCAAAGAACACATGACTCGGCTTCAATTCCTCCAGGCTTTCAACAATCAGCATATCTGCCACAAAGCCCGGAGCGATCGCACCCAGATTTTCAATCTTGATTTCACGTGCCGTATTATAGGTAGCACTCTTAATTGCTGTTACCGGGTCCATACCACAGCGAATGGCGTTACGCACTACATCATTCATATGTCCGTTATTCAAAATATCATCCGCTTCGCGATCATCCGTACAGAAGCACAGGTGATCGAAGAATTTCACCTGCTTAACACCCTCCCAGATGTCCTTTACATTCTTTGTGATAGAGCTGTCTCTGGCATCCACATACATTGCACTGCGCAGCTTTTCCAGCCCTTCCGCAGATGCCCGTGTTTCATGGCAGGTATTCGGACCACCGCACAGATAGGCTGACAGCATTCGTCCGCTAACATATGGCGCATGCCCCTGCATATACAGACCGCGCTCTTCCGCAACCTTCAGAATATCCATCATGCGATCTTCTCCATGAATCACGGCAAGAAAATCCATAACCTCTGCAAGACCGATTACCCGCTTTAAACCGCAAAGCTCTTCAATCTGTTCAGCCAGAAAATCCGCACCGGCATTCTCCAGTCCCGGAACCGCAGGCACACAGCTTGGAATATCGATCAGCTGACGCATGGGAAGATTTTCTCCGCTGTCATGCATATAGCGGACACCCTCCATCCCCCATACATTGGCAATTTCATGCGGATCGGTAATTACAGTTGTCGTCCCATGCGGAATGACTGCCTTTGCGAAATTGCGCGGTGTCATCATAGAGCTTTCGATATGCTCATGCGCATCCAGAAAGCCGGGAATCAGATAGTGTCCCTGTCCATCCACAACGGTAGCTGCCTTGTCCAGATCTGCATTCAAATCCTTATATTCCACATGTGCAATCATACCATCATAAACAAATACATTGGCCGGATAGATTTCTCCGGTAATCACATTGACCAGCTGAACGTTTTTGATCAGCAGATCGCTTGGAATTTCACCAAGAGCCGCCTTCAGCAGCTGTTTTTTATCCTTTGGCTGTAGCTTCATATACAACACTTCCTTTCTCAAAAAGATGCACTCTCATGCATCTTTTGCTTTACCCGTATATAAAATAGCAAATTAAAGGGATCGCCATTACATACATGATCGGATGTACTTCTCTGAATTTTCCGGTCGCTGTTTTAATAAGTACAAATGCCAGAATACCGGCAGATATCCCGCTGGCAATAGAGCCTGTAAACACGGTAAACATAATCATAACAAACGGTCCGAAGGATTCTGTGAAATCTGCGAAATCAATATCCTTAAAACCGCTGATCATCAAGAAGCCCACGAAAATCAGAGCCGGTCCGGTTGCCGCATTTGGAATCATCAGAACCAGTGGGGAGAGAAATACCATAATCATAAAGATAACGGATACCACAACACTGGTAAAGCCGGTGCGTCCGCCAGCTTCCACACCTGCACTGGATTCCACAAAGGTCGTAATGACCGTATTACCGGTTAGTGCACCGATACAGGTTCCGATGGCATCTACCAGAAACGGCTGTTGAATATTCGGCAAATCCCCATTTTCATCCAGCATGCCGGCTTTTGCACTGACACCGAGAATTGTCCCCAGCGTAGAGAAGAAATCCCCGCAGAACGCCGTAAAAATCAGAATAACGGATGAAAAGCTGAATACGGATTTGAAATCAAGATTAAACATGACATTGCCCAGTCCGGTGAAATCAGGAACCTTGGCAAATGTTGACGGGACTGTGGTAACCCCTGCCGGTATTCCCAGCAGGGTAACGATAATGATACCGATCAAAATTGCGCCGTTTACCTTATACGCTGTCAGAATAGCAATGATGACAAGCCCCAGAACGGCCAGCATAACAGCAGGGTCGGTAAAGTTTCCCATGCCCATACCGCTTTCCGTAAAGGACGCAATGCCTGTATTTTTAAATCCCAGATATGCGATAAAGAAGCCGATTGCGGTACCGATGGATATTTTAATGTTCTTTGGTATCGCCTTGACAATCAGATCACGGATACCGAATATTGTCAGCAACAGAAAAATCAGACCGGAAATCAGGGTCATTGCCATAGCGCCTCCAAAGGAAAGCTGCTGGCTCTGAATCAGTGCGCCAAACATGAAATTGCTTCCCATACCGGTTGCCAATGCAAATGGCAGATTTGCATATAACGCCATCAGCAGGGTAATGAGTCCGCTGATAATAGCACAGGTGACAACGATCGCCTCCTTGGTGATCATAACACCGTTGGCATCAATGATAAATGCGGCATCCCCATAGCCGACGATTGCCCCGGGCTGTACGACCAGCACATATGCCATTGTCATAAACGTGGTGATTCCGGCGATAAGCTCTTTTTTATAGCTGGTATTGCGTTCCTTGAATTTGAAAAAATCTGCGATTTTGCTCATATTTTCCTCCTTAACCATGTCCTCACCATATTCCATGATATCCATGAAAGAAGAAGCACCATAGTATCTCATTTACGGTGAGATGTAGAGACTGTCGGCCATATCCCGACATTATATGGTGAGCACAACAGAGTTCATTATACCAAAGTGAAAGCAAAATTGTAAACGTCTATGCATAGGTAATTGTTTCCTGAATGTTTACAAATACTTCCGCAATGCCTCCAGCAAAAGCTGACACCCGTCTGCGCAATCCTTTTGTGTACTGTATTCCTCTTTACAGTGGGAGGCACCTTCATGCTGAGAACGAACGAAGATCATCGCCATAGGACAGACGTCCTGAAAGTTCATGCAGTCGTGTCCTGCACCGCTGGCAAGTCGCAGGATGGGCAGCTGCAGTGTTTCACAGCAGCTCTCCAGCTCCTGCTTCAGCTGTTCATCGCACATTGCCGCCGGCAGCTGCTGTTTTAAGCAGCGTTTCACCCGTACTCCCTGTTCCCGCTCAAGCGTCTTTTCAAACTCCTGCATTGTATGCAGTATATGTGAAAGAATGGAATCATCAAGAGAGCGAAGATCCAGAGAAAAGCTCACATGATCACAGATAATATTGCAGGCCCCGGGATAGGTATGAATTTCCCCAATCGTCGCTACCGTATGCGGCTGCTGCTGTGCAAGCTCTGTCATACGCAAAATCCAGCGGGACATCGCGGTCACCGGATCATGACGCCGATGCATCGGTGTTGCCCCCGCATGTGCGCTCCTGCCATGGATCGTGATTGTATATCGCACCAATCCGGCAATCCCCTCAACGATTCCTACAGAGAGCCCTTGTGCTGCCAGAACATCGGCCTGCTCGATATGCACTTCATAGTAAGCCTTTAGTGGTGTTATGCGACAGGCAGCATACTGCTCGGGATGATAGCCTGCCTGTTTCATTGCCTGTGCAAGTGTGATTCCATCCTGATCCAGAGTCTGAAGTCCTTCAGCATCCACTTTCCCGCAAATGGAGCGGCTGCCGATCATACCATAGCCGAATCGGTTTCCCTCTTCATCCCGAAAGCCGATGACCATCAGGGAACGCTGCGGCTGCATTCCTGCTTCCCGTATGGTCTGCAATACCTCAATACCTGCCAGTACCCCCAGACAGCCATCGAATATCCCACCTTCCTTTACCGTATCAAAATGGGAACCGCAGACAACAGGCGGCAGGGCTGGATCAGCTCCCTTTAACGTCCCGATGATATTACCGCAGGCATCTGCAGCAACGCTTAGACCGGCATCCTGCATCCATTTCTTCAGCTGGACAGCGGCAGCCTCATCCTCTTTTGTGAACGGAAAGCGTGTTACACTTCCATCGCTTGCTTTTCCTATCTGCCCCAGTTTCTGTATATGATTCCATAAACGCTTCTCATTGATTTTCATAGGCTACCTCCCGATTATGAACATTATAGCCGATTGCATCAAAAAAGCCAAGAAAGCAGAAAAGACACCATCAAAACGGTGTCTGCTTTTTTCTGTACTAACGATGACTGGAGTTGAAGGATTTTGTTATACTGATGAAATCCAGCGTCAGACGCACCTGCGAGGTTTCATCTTGGATACTGCGCAGCTCCCGCATCAGATTCAGTTCAATCGGCATCAGCACCTGCTCTGTCTGAATCCCGCATATTCTGCTGATATCCATATTCAGATAATTCGCTATTTTCAAAGCGACATGCAAGGGCATCGTTCTCTCTTTCTTCAGATATTTGGTCACTGAATTTTTATCCAGTCCGACACTTCTTGCGAGTGAGGATTTTGTCATATCCAAATCCTCAATTCTGTCATTTACATAATCGATAAATTTATCAGTCATAACGTCATTTTGCATACTATCACCACTTATATGTTCATTATAGTATAAGTGTTACCATAACATTTGAATTTAAACTTATATTATGCCATATGTAATCTTTATCCACCATTTTAGAATCTTTTTCGTTACTATATTATAAATAAATAATTGCATTTTATGCAAAATTCGTTTATAATAACGATACCGTCATCAGAATACCTGACATTTAACTTCATTCTCACAAATCAGTTATCTGATGACGGCCTGCCTAGGTATCTGACAGTAAAAGCTGTCGGATTTTTTTATTCTCTGGAAATATTTACATGCAAAGCCTTCTATTTTCATGCACCAATTCACACAAAACGTGATATGATAGTCTAAAGGAGGCATAACTATGAAAAAACTATTATTTGTCTTACTCGCAGGAATGCTTATGTTAACCGGGTGCAGCAAAGGAAATGATGACAAGAGCGGAGAAGCACCGAAAAGCAGTGAAAGTTCATCTGAAATGTCCACAGAGGAAGTGACGGCGAAGCTGCGTGAAATCAATGACTGGTATGTCACAGATATCTGGAATATCGGTTTATGTGATATTGGGTATTACACTACCAGCGGTACTTCTGCGACAGGGGAGGAGCTTGACATCGAGCTGACTTTGAAGCAGTATAACGAAGCAGTCTCAAAGCTTGAGGAATATAATACATTTGTGAACGGATTGAAGGATAAGAAGTACGATGATGTGAAATTCGCCTGGGAAAAGCTGTACAAGGGCATCAAGGAATCCGATAAAATCGTTCAGAGTAATGAAATTAAGGCGAATTCAGGTCTGGATCTGAAAACAGACAAGCTGAGTCAGTATCAGAGTGCATTCCAGAAGTATATCAATGCCCTGAGTGAAAGCTGATATTTACAAATGCTGTAGCATGCAATGGGGTTTCAGCAAATTCTCCACCGTCTGTGCATTGGCACATCGAAGAGCTTATGTTTGTTAGCATTTTGGCATTTCTCAATATATTGAAGACACATAAGATAAGCCTGGAATTTCTCATAGACAAATAGAGGATCATTCCCTGTCGCGTTTACCGGCAAGGGGAAATCCTCTTTTTTGTATCCATTATATAACGGCAAACGTTATTGTCCCATCCACACAGAAAAAGGGTATCCCTACCCATTGCACTGCTGCAAGTATGCGTACCCCGTTTTCTGTATGCTTATTTTTCAATTAACGGCTGCGTTTCTTCCTGATGCAGCGCAGTGCGTCGTTTGCCATAGAGTGAGCATCGTATAGTGAATTTTGTGCAAGCGTGACTGTGAAGCATCACCGACGAAGGATCGGAATCCATATTTCCATGTGATAATCTGTTGCCTCACACGATCCTTCTCCATACAGTTCTACGGTTGGCATATTCTCATTTCGGTCATAGCCGCTCACTGGCAGCACTTCAGCATAGATAGTTTTCCACAATGCAGGCAAACCTATGGATACAGGGCCGGTATTCTGAAATATCATCCACTCTGCCGCTGGAAGCTCAAAGGCTTCATATTCCGCAGACAGCTCCCCTTCCACCGCAATCATATAGCGGTTATCGCCATACCTATCATACCCAAAACACAATCCGTAGGAAACTGCTGTAGCTGCTTCCTGCATCATACGCTGCAATGTACCATCTGCCTTTACATCCGACCAAAATGTTATTGAGCGATTTTCATTTTGTGAAGAAATCACAGAATGTCCGGACAGATGCATACCGGCTTTCCTTTTTATTTCATATTTCATTTCTGTATTCCCATGCACGGTGATAGCAAAGGTTCTTGGCAGAAACAGCTGGAGCTGCAGCTGCTGTTTTCTGGCCTGGCTCGGTGAACATCCAAAAGCTCTTCTAAATGCTGCCGCAAATACATCTGCACTCTCATAGCCGTATTCCAGTGCGATATCCAGGATTCGTTTCCTGCTGTGAATAATTTCCACTGCAGCCTGTGATAGCCTTCTCGCTTTGACATATTCCAGATAACTCATATGATTCAGTAATGAGAATACTCTTTGAAAATCCGCATAGGAGCATCCGCTAAGCTGCGCAAGCTTATCACTATCCAAATTCTCCTTCAAATTTTGCTCCGTATAAGCCATAACCCTGTTGATTCCTGTGATCAGTTCCATCACCATCCTCCTTTCATCCCAAGTATAACCTGCATCGTATAAGAAAACCCGATGTATTGAGAATTGATTTTATCGGGTTTATATTTTATATTTACAGCGCCTTTTCCATTAGGTCAACCTGATAATCTGCAGCCTGTGTTTGTTCTCCTAGCGTATAAAATCCATTGTGTTTCCAAAAGGAAGCGGCTTCCTCATTCCCACGTATACAGCCAAGCCGCACACAGGTGATTCCCTGATTTGCGAGCTGTTTGCATACACCCTTCATGATTTTGGAGCCTGTTCCTTTCCCCTGTTCTGAAACATGCATCATGAACAGACCGATATATGCAACTTGTGGTTTCGGATAATCGAAGATCAGATCCAGAATAGCAATAAGCGTCTGATCCTTTTGAAAGAATCCAAGGAAATATTTATCATCTGTTGTCTTACCCGGCGGTGTGCGGTATAAGTCCTCTATGATATTTTCATATGTTGGCGCAGTTTTAAAGTATTTGTAATAGGTTTTATTTGCATTGCATAGCGCATATATGTTTTCCACATCATCTGAACATAGTCTGCGAACGTAAAATGTATCAGAAAAATCTGTGAGCTTCATAAGCATCCTCCTTATCGCATGGTATTATTTCGACAATATGTACCGGCTCTTGACCGGATCCTGTAAGGTAAAGCCGCAGGATAGCAATGTTTTTTCAGAAGCGTGATTCTCCCTATCGATGTCAGCAGTAATTCTATAGGCGTCCGGAAAAGAAAATATCCTGTTTACAAGCAATTTCAGCATATCTTTTCCAAGGCCTTTACCGATACAGTCTTCTTCACCGATAAGATAATCAATGCCATATGTTCCAATGCGTGGTAGTGTACCAAAATCTTCATCACTATCTGTGGCCTTGTAATACTGGCATAGACCGATCGGTTTTTCTTGCCACATAACAATGAGATGTGTGATCCATTGATATTTTCCGTTTCGCTCTTTATATTCCATCATCCAGTCTTCGAGCGTAACACCAAGCTGTGGAATTTCATACCATTTTCTTACATGAGCCTTATGCAGCCAAGCCTCTGCCAGTGCAAGGTCGCTTTCTGTGAATTCTCGTAATTGCAACATGGTTTTTCCCCCTTTTTTCTGTAATTTATATATATGTAATAGATAATAACCCCATGATTTATCTCTTGTGAAATTAGCCATGTGCATGCTGTTTTTAGTGTTTTGATAAGGTAGGCACATCCCGTCCTATTCCCTTATTATCCTGATAAAAATATCATAGCATACTCTGTGCTTATCTACAATGAAAGATGGATGTCATCAAATCCTGCTTCGTTTTTTATCGTGGGAGAGAATCTTAGTATCTAGAAATGACACTGGGTACCGTGTTCCGCATGAGGAGAAGTATAGAAGCCGCTTCTAATCAAAAAAATCATGCTTTTACCCTACAAGCTAGATATATATTTCTATTAATGAGCAGCGATTATGTTTTGTACACTACCCAAACAATTCATCAAGTTCCATTTTGTCAGTTCGGACTCAGCTTTAAACTGTATTCATTTGTTCTTCACTAATCTCAAAAAATATATTCCACTCTTCTTGGTTTTTCTCTAATAATCTTAATTCATTATCGCAAAGCAAGAGCAATTTTCTTATATTCCACATATAAGATTCATACTGTATAGTTTTCCCTGCAAAAGTTAATTTTTTGAAGTAACTGTCCATAGAATCTTGCATTAATTTAATAAACACTCCATCTTGCCTCAAAAAATCGAGCAAATCTGTATGCGAATATTTTTCTTTCTTCCAAATACTCCATTTTGCAAATGGTGAACTTATTTCGCCATTAGTTAGTATCATATCCAATTCATATATATTTCTAATAGGATGTCTCACCCCTGACCAAATAGAAAATAATCTATTCCCTAATACAGTACAGGTATAAACATTTCTACGTTTTCCGTCTATATGAAGACTATCTTTAAAAAAATTATTTCTAAATCCATCATCCTCAAACGCTTCTTTAGATAAGTCTAACTGTTTCTGCGACTTTTCAATGTGTTCAAACGTGGCTCTCATTTCAAAATTGCTAGTTGGCACCAGTGGTCCTTTACATTCAATTATGATTAAATCCAAATCTGAAACAACTAAAACATCTATTTCGCCTTTTTTTCCTTTATATTTGAATTTTTTATTCATAAAAACACAGCAAAAACTTGATTATCCCCTAAAACACTGTATCTATCGCAATATCTAAGGATTAGAACTACTCATTTTACTACTTATTTACTACTGACGAATGAGCCTTGATACGCTGATATTCTTAGTTTCGCAAAGATATGGTACAGCACATCAGTATTGAAACATCAAAATTGAATAAAGCATTTAGACTACGGAACGCCCACAATGAAGCGTTCCTTTTCTATTTCCAGCCGTTCAGAAATGGACGGCTATTTTATTACCCAAAACGAAAGGAGCATTAAGAACATGAAAAAGAAATTAAAGCGATTGCTTACAGGTATGCTTACCCTTGCAACCGTGTTTACTACCCTGCCAGCTTCGACAGTCCATGCGTCAGAAAAGCAATACTGGACAGACGCAGAGGAAAAGGCAGGATATGTAGAAAAGGTTATGAATGACGGCAGTATCGGTTCTACATTCCATGAGGGCATTATGACCGTAGAGGGCGAAACAGCATACTGTGTTGACATCAACACGGACTTTCAGTCTGGCTATAAGACACGTTCAGACGCAAGTTCACGCATGAGTGCCGACCAGATAGCGGACGTTGCTTTATCCCTTGAATATGTCAAGCAGTACGGGGCAAGACATACAGGACTGAACCACAAACAGCTTTATCTTTTGGAACAATGCGTTGTATGGCAGAGGTTAAGCGTTCATCTGGGCTGGCAGTGTGATAACGTCCGTGCTTCCTATGATGAAATCTCAAAAGCCATACAAGATGAAGTCTACGCTGGTGCAAAGGCTTTTGTGAAAGCCAACAAAGGACGCTATGAATGTGGCGGTTATATCTACACTGGCAAGGGGCAGGATATCGGGCAGTTCTGGGCGAAGCTGAATGTAGGAAACGCAAAGTTACAGAAAGTTTCCTCCAATGCCAGCATTACAAACGGCAGTGATGTGTATTCCCTTGCTGGGGCGGTCTACGGTGTCTATTCTGATAAGAATTGCCAGAATGTCATTACCACCCTTACGACAGATAGTAACGGGAATACCGAAGCCGTAGAAGTCAAAGCTGGCACAGTATATATCAAGGAACAACAAGCTCCTGCTGGCTTCAAGTTAGACAAGAATGTTTATCCGCTGACCGTGGAAGCTGGCAAGACTGCCACTTTGAAAGTGAGCGACACGCCAAAAGTCACAGAAACCTTGCTGGAACTTTTCAAGATTGACTTGGAAACAGGACAAGACAACCCACAAGGGAACGCTTCCCTTGCAGGTGCAGAATTTACATGGAAGTATTATGACGGTTACTACAACAAGGGCAATCTTCCAGCAGAAGCCACAAGAACGTGGACAACACAGACGCTTGCTGAAAAAGATAGTGACGGCACAGTACACTACGTTACCCGTTTAGCTGACAAGTACAAAGTAGCTGGGGACAGTTTCTATTCACAGAACGGTATCAACTGTCTGCCTTTAGGAACGATAACCGTTGAAGAAACCAAAGCCCCAACAGGTTACTTGTTAGAGGGTGCATATATGCAAGCCAATGGAAGCACGGAACAGATTAAGGGCATGTATGTAACACAAATTACAGAGGACGGCGACCTTGCCGTATTATCTGGAAGCAACCAGCACTCCGTATCTGACAAGGTTATCCGTGGCGGTGTCAAAGTACAGAAACGTGACCTTGAAACAAAGGACGCAACCCCACAAGGTAATGCGATACTGGAAAATACAGAGTTTATCATAACTTCCTTGAATGAAAGCCCTGTTCTGGTTGAGGGTTCATTCTACAAAAAGAATGATGTGGTAAAGACGATCAATACAGGCATTGACGGTATCGCTTTCACTGCTTCCGACACGCTCCCTTATGGAAAGTACCGCATTGACGAAAGCAAGTCGCCACAGGGCTATCTGGCAACAGGCGTGCTTTCCCGTGAATTTGAAATCACAGAGAATGGGAAAATCGTTGACCTTACAGGCGAGGAAACCGCCATTTTCAACCAGATTATCCGTGGCGGTGTGAAAATTCAGAAGCGTGACCTTGAAACAAAGGACACGAAACCACAAGGCGGTGCGACACTAAAAGATACAGCGTTTAGTATTACTTCCTTAAATGAAAATGCTGTCTTGGTTGACGGGAAATTATACGGCAAAGACGAAGTGGTAAAGACAATCCATACAGGTGTTGACGGTATCGCTTCCACTGCTTCTGACACGCTTCCATATGGAACATACCGCATTGACGAAACCAAAGCCCCAGAGGGCTACTTGACAACAGGTGCGGTTTCCCATGAATTTACAATCACAGAGAACGGGAAAATCATTGACCTTACAGACAAGGAAAACTCTGCCTACAATCAAGTTATCCGTGGCGGTGTGAAGATACAAAAGCGTGACCTTGAAACCAAAGATACAAAGCCACAAGGCGGTGCGACACTAAAAGATACAGCGTTTAGTATTACTTCCTTAAATGAAAATGCTGTCTTGGTGGGCGGTAAACTGTTCGGTAAAGACGAAGTGGTAAAGACAATCCACACAGGCATTGACGGTATCGCTTCCACTGCTTCTGATACGCTCCCATATGGAAGATACCGTATTGACGAAAGCAAAGCCCCAGAGGGCTATCTAAGAACAGGTGCGGTTTCCCGTGAATTTGAAATCAAAGAGAATGGGAAAATCGTTGACCTTACAAGCGAAGAAAGCTCTATCTATAACCAGATTAAGCGTGGCGACATTGAGGGTGTGAAGATTGGTGCTGGCACTCATAAGAGATTAGCAGATGTGCCTTTCAAGATTACCAGCAAGACCACAGGCGAAAGCCACATTGTCGTGACAGACAAAAACGGGCAGTTCTCCACTGCTTCGGATTGGGCTTCCCACAAGCACAATACCAATGCAGGAAAGACCAGCGAGGACGGCGTGTGGTTTGGTTCATCAGAGCCAGACGACAGCAAGGGTGCATTGCTTTACGATACTTACGAGATTGAGGAATTACGCTGTGCCAGCAACAAAGGCTTCAAGCTCATTCCTGCTTTTGACATTGTAGTGTCAAGAGATAGAACCGTCATTGATTTAGGTACTTTGACAGATGAATACGAAAAAGAAATCTCTATCCATACCACAGCTACCAGCAAGGACGGGGAAAAATCTATCCTTGCAGGAAAAGAGGTCACTATTGTTGATACCGTCAAGCTGGACGGGCTTGTAAAAGGTACTAAGTATCAGTTAAAGGGTTGGCAGATGTTAAAGGAAGAAAACGCAGAGCTTGTCATTGACGGCAACCGTGTGGAAAGTGAATATACCTTTACTGCTGACAGTGAGGAAATGAAAATTGAGATTGAATATACGTTCAATGCTTCTGAACTTGGTGGAAAGAACCTTGTAACTTTTGAGGAATTGTACGACCTGTCCAATCCGAAAGAGCCTGTCAAGGTAGCAGAACACAAGGACATTGAGGATGACGGACAAACGGTATTGATTACTGAACGTATCATCAATATCCACACCACTGCTACCAGCAAGGACGGCGAAAAAGTCGTGGAAGCTGGAAAGGAAGTAACTATCATTGATACGGCTAAGCTGGACGGTCTGGAAATTGGTACAAAGTATCAGCTAAAGGGCTGGCAGATGATTAAGGAAGAAAATGCAGAGCTTGTTATTGACGGCAAGCGTGTGGAAAATGACTATTCATTTGTCGCAGACAGTGAAACAATGGAAGTCCAGATTGCCTTTACCTTTGACGCTTCCGAGCTTGGAGGAAAAGACCTTGTAACCTTTGAAGAATTGTATGATTTAAGCAATCCAGATGAACCGAAAAAGGTTACAGAACATAAGGACATTAACGACAAAGGGCAGACGGTAACGGTCAAAGAGAAACCAGAAACACCTGCTCCAGAAGAACCAGAAAAGCCGTCCACACCAGATAAGCCAGATACACCAGTGCAAAAGACGGACAGTCCAAAGACAGGCGATACAACAAATATTATCGGTCTGCTTGTTCTGTTGGGTGCTTCTGGCATTGCATTAGCTGGAACATACTTCTTGAAGAAACGCAAAACTAAGAAGTCATAGGGCGGTATCACTATGGCAAGAAAATATATACAGGAGCAGTCCCGTTCCCCTCCGCAATAGAACGCCTACCGCAGAACACAACTTCAAACTGTTTCTTTTCTGTCAATCGTCTTTTTGATTGATAGAAAAAAACAGTCCACTAGGGGCATGGGGAGTGTAGCTCCCCATATAAACAATAACTATCAAAAGAAAGAAACGAGGTAAAACATATGGAACTTAAATTTGTAGTGCCGAACATGGAAAAGACATTCGGCAATCTGGAATATGCAGGAGAAAGTGAGGTTGTACAGCGCAGGATCAACGGACGCATGACGGCAGTGTCCCGAAGCTACAACCTTTACAGTGATGTGCAGAGGGCAGACGATATTATCGTGGTGCTTCCTGCTGAAGCTGGGGAAAAGCATTTCCAGCCAGAACAGAAAGTGAAGCTGATTAACCCACGCATTACCGCAGAGGGCTACAAAATCGGCACGAGAGGGTTTACAAACTATATCCTGCTGGCAGATGATATGTTACCAGCAGAGAATAAATAAGGAGGACGAAAGCATATGAGATTAGCAAACGGTATCGTGATTGAAAAAGAAAAGACATTCGGGCAGTTGAAGTTTTCGGCATTAAGACGTGAGGTGCATATCCAGAATGAGGACGGAACGGTTTCAGATGAAATCAAAGAACGCACTTATGACCTTAAATGCCGTGGACAGGGACGCATGATACAGGTGTCCATTCCTGCCACTGTTCCGTTAAAGGAATTTGACTACAACGCAGAGGTGGAGCTTATCAACCCTGTTGCGGATACGGTAGCAAACGCCACCTTTCAAGGGGCAGACGTGGACTGGTTTATTAAGGCAGACGACATTGTGTTAAAGAACAGACAGGGACAGCCTATAAGCTCACAGAACCAGCAAGCAAAAAAAGATATGCCTAATGGGAAATAGACACTATGACCCACAAGGATATGTCTTTATCAATCAAGGAACTCCCGAAAGAACAGGCAGTCGCATTTATCCGCAGGTATCACTATTCAAAAGTGGTACCTCGGTTATGCCGTTACTTCTTAGGGATATACCAGCATGAGAAATTATTGGGTGTGGTGGAATTAGGATGGGGTACACAGCCCTTGCAGACGTTACACAAGTTGTTTCCGTCACATAATCTTGTTACGGCAGATTATCTGGAAATCGGCAAAATGTGTTTTCTTCCAGAAATGAACCATACACAGTATTTCGGCAGTCTTACACTTTCGTACCTAATCAAATGGTTGCAAAAGTATACAGACTGCCTTTTCTTATACACATTGGCAGACGGTATCGAGGGAAAATGCGGTTATGTCTATCAGGCTTCCAATTTTTATTATTGCGGAAGTTTTAAGACAAGTGTATATCGTGACAGCCAGACGTTGGAAAAGATACACCCTAGAAGTGCAAGGATTTTGCTGGAAGAAAATGCAGTTTATGACGGAGTGGAAAAACGCCACTGGCTGACACACGAATTTTGCGAACACAAGAAGATAGAAAAAATCAACGGTCTTATGTTTCGTTATATCTACCCTTTGACACAGGAAGCAAGGCATATTTTGAAAAAATATCCAACTTATACTCAACATAGCTATCCTAAGAATAACAGCCTGTATTTTGAAAGGCGTATTGCAAACAGGAGATACGAAAAAATATTACAGCCACATTTCAATAAAAATGTCTGTCAGTACAATACCCAGCACTATAACAACCAACAGGAGGTCTTATGTCTATTCTGAAATATAAGGGGAAGCGTATCAGAGCCAGCGATAAGTCCCTTGTGTACCGCTTCTGTGGCGGTTCGCTCCTGTTTCTGTTCGTGGCGGTCATACTGCTTTTGAACTTGGGACAGATTATGCGTACCGATTGGGACACGTTTAGCTTAATCAGAAATGACGGGCTGGCGTTGTCGCTCTCCCCTTACAACTTCATAACAATTATTATAGCGACTGGTATTTGTATACTGGTCGCTTTTCTGTATTACCGCTTCTGCTTTGACCGTTATAAACAGCTTATACACCGCCAAAAGCTGGCACGTATGGTCTTGGAAAACGGCTGGTATGAAGCAGTGACGATACAGGGAAACAGCTTCTTCACTGACCTGCAATCTGGTAAGTCAAAGGAGAAAATCAGCTACTTTCCCCGAATGTATTACCGCATGGAAAAAGGCTTGCTTCATATCCAGTGTGAAATCACGCTGGGGAAGTATCAAGACCAGCTCTTGCAGTTGGAAGATAAGCTGGAAAGCGGTCTGTATTGCGAGTTGACCGACAAGCTGTTGTATGACGGCTACGTGGAATATACCCTGCTCTATGACATGATAGCAAATCGCATTTCCATAGAGGAAGTACAGGCAGAAAACGGGGGCTTGCGCTTGATGAAAAACCTTGTCTGGGAATATGACGCTCTCCCCCATGCCCTTATCTGTGGTGGAACTGGTGGCGGTAAGACCTACTTTATCTTAACTATCATTGAAGCCCTGTTGCGGACAAATACCGTCCTCTATATCCTCGACCCAAAGAACGCCGACCTTGCGGACTTGGGAACGGTCATGGATAAGGTCTACTACAAAAAGGAAGATATGATTGATTGCGTCAATGGCTTTTATGACGGCATGGTGGCAAGAAGTGAAGCAATGAAGCTCATGCCAAACTACAAAACAGGACAGAACTACGCCTATCTGGGGCTTGCTCCGCACTTCTTTATCTTTGACGAATACGTGGCGTTCATGGAGTGTTTAACCACAAAGGAAAGCGTAGCCATATTAAGCCAGCTAAAGAAAATCGTCATGTTAGGCAGACAGGCTGGCTACTTCCTTATCCTTGCCTGTCAGCGTCCAGACGCAAAGTATTTCAGTGACGGTATCAGAGATAACTTCAACTTCCGTGTGGCATTAGGGCGCATGAGTGAGCTTGGCTACGGCATGATGTTTGGAAGCGATACGCAAAAGAAGTTCTTTCAAAAGCGTATCAAAGGGCGTGGTTATTGTGATGTGGGTACAAGCGTCATATCAGAGTTTTACACCCCACTTGTACCAAAAGAACATGATTTTTTACAAACTATTGGTACGCTTGCTAATGTAAGAAAAGCTGTACCAGAAGAACAACCAATGGAGGACTAAATACATGAAATATAAAGAAATAGAAGTGTTTCACACACCAACGGGAAAAAGGATGAAATATATCTGTTTGAATTATGAACAATTTCTTTCAGACTGTGACGTATTGACAGCAGACAGATATAAACCATTTAGTATCAATCCAAAAAATCGCTTTGAAGCAAGGATAGATAAAATCACAGATGAAATTATTTATAAGGTGCGTAACTTGCCGTGTCGTTTCTGTATACGCTTGGATAGCCGACATTCTATCTGTAACAGCCGTATTGACTATGCTTTTGAGCTTGTGGGAAAGGACTTTCTCAAAGAAGATATTCGTGGAAGTGAAATTCCAGAAGATACGCTGAAAGCCTGTCTTAAATCAGATATTGATTTTATAGTGCTTTATATCGGCATGAACAGATAGACCAATAGGAACGGTGCTTTGCGGTCAACAAGACCGTAAAGTGCCGTTCCTGTTTGGCAGGGCTTGCCCTGCCAAACGATTAAGCCCCTCGGTATCTAACAGGGGGGTACAAATCGACAGGAAACAGTCAAAAAAACATTAGAAAATCCTTTGGTTACAAGGGATTTACAAAATTTCAGCGTATGTCAAATGGGCTTTAAAAGTTGACATACGCCTTTTTGATTGGAGGGATTTTTACTGAATGAACAAACTTGGTTACAGCATTTAAAAGAAAAACGCTTGGCTTATGGACTATCTCAAAACCGTTTAGCTGTTGCGACTGGTATTACAAGGCAGTATCTAAGCGATATTGAAACAGGAAAAGTCAAGCCATCAGAGGATTTACAGCAGTCCCTTTGGGAAGCTCTGGAACGCTTCAATCCCGACGCTCCCCTTGAAATGCTGTTTGATTATGTAAGGATTCGCTTTCCGACAACAGACGTACAGCAGGTGGTCGAAAACATCTTACAACTGAAACTGTCCTATTTTCTTCATGAGGACTATGGTTTCTATTCTTATTCAGAGCATTATGCTTTAGGCGACATATTCGTCCTTTGCTCCCATGAACTGGACAAAGGAGTTCTGGTGGAATTGAAAGGTCGTGGGTGCAGACAATTTGAAAGCTATCTTCTGGCACAACAAAGAAGCTGGTATGAGTTCTTTATGGACGTTTTGGTGGCTGGCGGTGTGATGAAACGCCTTGACCTTGCCATTAACGATAAGACAGGGATTTTGAATATCCCTGTACTCACTGAAAAGTGCCAACAGGAAGAATGTATCTCCGTCTTCCGCAGTTTTAAAAGCTATCGCAGTGGCGAACTGGTACGCAAAGAGGAAAAGGAATGTATGGGAAACACCCTCTATATCGGTTCATTACAAAGTGAAGTTTATTTCTGTATCTATGAAAAGGACTACGAGCAGTACAAGAAAAATGATATTCCCATTGAAGACGCAGAAGTAAAAAACCGTTTTGAGATTCGATTGAAAAATGAGCGTGCCTATTATGCAGTCCGTGATTTACTCGTCTATGACAATCCAGAGCATACCGCCTTTAAAATTATCAATCGGTATATCCGTTTTGTAGATAAAGACGATTCCAAACCTCGTTCTGATTGGAAACTGAATGAAGAATGGGCTTGGTTTATTGGGAACAATCGTGAACGATTAAAACTAACCACAAAACCAGAGCCTTACTCCTTCCAAAGGACGCTGAACTGGCTATCTCATCAAGTTGCCCCGACCTTAAAGGTTGCGATTAAACTTGATGAAATCAACCAGACGCAGGTTGTAAAAGACATTCTCGACCATGCGAAACTGACAGACCGACACAAGCAGATTTTGAAGCAACAGTCAGTAAAAGAACAGGACGTGATAACAACAAAAAAATAACTCAAATACAAATTCATTGAATATAGAGAGGAGAACATTTTTATGAATTTTGGACAAAACCTTTATAACTGGTTTCTATCAAACGCTCAATCACTGGTGCTTTTAGCAATCGTTGTGATTGGCTTGTATCTTGGCTTCAAGCGTGAGTTTAGCAAACTGATTGGCTTTTTAATTATTGCGATTATTGCGGTTGGCTTAGTCTTCAACGCTGCTGGAGTAAAAGACATTTTACTAGAGCTATTCAATCGCATTATTGGTGCTTAAATAAAACCGTTCTTTTGTGGAATATAAGTGGTTTTCTTATGTTCCGCAAAGGAATGGTACACCAAACGAAGTGCGGTAGGGATTTTTGAATCTCTACAAAGAAAGGACGTGAATATATGGACGATATGCAAGTCTATATTGCGAATTTAGGCAAATACAATGAGGGCGAATTGGTCGGTGCGTGGTTTACCTTTCCCATTGACTTTGAGGAAGTCAAAGAGAAAATCGGCTTGAATGATGAATATGAGGAATACGCCATTCATGACTACGAGTTACCCTTTACGGTTGACGAATACACTTCCATTGGCGAACTCAATCGACTATGGGAAATGGTATCGGAATTACCCGAAGAATTACAATCGGAGCTATCTGCTCTGCTCACTCATTTTTCAAGCATTGAAGAACTAAGCGAACATCAAGAGGATATTATCATTCATTCCGATTGTGATGATATGTATGACGTGGCACGCTACTACATTGAAGAAACGGGTGCTTTAGGCGAAGTACCAGCTAGTCTTCAAAACTATATTGATTATCAAGCCTATGGTCGGGATTTAGACCTTTCAGGAACGTTTATCTCAACCAATCATGGGATTTTTGAAATCGTCTATTAAATCTGTCGGTACATTACTACTGGCAGATTTTCTATTTTACGGGGTGGCTCAATCAGCTACCCCTATTTTTTATGAAAGGATTGATTACATGAAGAAAATACGAAGCTATACCAGTATCTGGTCTGTGGAAAAGGTACTGTATTCTATCAATGATTTTAGACTTCCGTTTCCCATAACCTTTACGCAAATGACATGGTTTGTCGTGTCACTCTTTGCAGTGATGATACTTGGCAACTTGCCCCCTCTTTCCATGATAGAGGGAGCATTTCTCAAATACTTTGGGATTCCTGTGGCTTTCACATGGTTTATGTCTACAAAAACTTTTGATGGTAAAAAGCCTTATGGATTTTTGAAGTCTGTCATTGCTTATGCACTGCGACCAAAGCTGACCTATGCAGGAAAAAAAGTAACGCTTGGCAGAAACCAGCCACAAGAAGCCATTACAGCAGTTAGGAGTGAATTTTATGGCATATCCAATTAAATACATTGAAAACAATCTCGTCTGGAATAAAGACGGGGAATGTTATGCTTACTATGAGCTTGTTCCTTACAATTACTCATTTCTAAGTCCAGAACAGAAAATACAAGTGCATGATTCTTTCAGACAGCTTATCGCACAAAATCGTGATGGCAAAATTCATGCTTTACAAATCAGTACAGAATCCAGCATACGTTCTGCACAAGAGCGTTCCAAAAATGAAGTCACTGGCAAGCTCAAAGCGGTTGCCTATGACAAAATCGACCAACAGACAGACGCTTTAATATCCATGATTGGCGAAAATCAAGTGAACTACCGTTTCTTTATCGGCTTTAAGTTGCTTCTCAACGATCAGGAGTTTTCTATGAAAAGTCTTACCGTTGAAGCAAAAAATGCTTTGTCTGATTTTGTCTATGATGTGAACCATAAGCTGATGGGCGATTTTGTTAGTATGAGTAATGATGAAATCCTGCGTTTTCAGAAGATGGAAAAGCTCTTAGAAAATAAAATCTCTCGTCGTTTCAAAATCCGCAGGTTAGATAAGGACGACTTCGGCTATCTGATTGAACACCTTTACGGACAGACAGGCACTGCCTATGAAGAGTATGAGTACCATCTATCAAAGAAAAAGCTGGATAATGAAACGCTGATTAAATACTATGACTTGATTAAGCCTACTCGCTGTTTGGTGGAAGAAAAACAGCGATATTTGAAAATCCAGCAGGAAGATGAAACCGTCTATGTAGCTTACTTTACCATTAACAGCATTGTCGGAGAACTGGACTTCCCGTCCTCTGAAATCTTCTACTACCAGCAACAGCAATTTACATTCCCGATTGATACGTCAATGAATGTGGAAATTGTAGCGAATCGTAAAGCCCTATCTACTGTCCGCAATAAAAAGAAAGAACTGAAAGACTTGGATAACCACGCTTGGCAAAGTGATAATGAAACCAGCTCCAATGTGGCGGAAGCTCTGGAAAGTGTGAATGAGCTGGAAACCAATTTAGACCAAAGCAAGGAATCTATGTACAAGCTGTCTTATGTGGTAAGGGTATCAGCAAATGATCTTGACGAACTCAAACGTCGTTGTAATGAAGTGAAAGATTTTTATGACGATTTAAGCGTAAAACTGGTACGACCATTTGGGGATATGCTCGGCTTACATGAAGAATTTTTACCTGCCAGCAAGCGTTATATGAATGATTATATTCAATACGTGACCTCTGATTTCCTCGCTGGTTTAGGTTTTGGTGCTACTCAAATGCTGGGGGAAAATGAGGGGATTTATGTTGGCTACAGCTTAGATACTGGACGCAATGTCTATCTGAAACCTGCTCTTGCCAGTCAAGGGGTTAAGGGTTCAGTAACCAATGCGTTAGCGTCGGCTTTTGTTGGTTCGCTGGGTGGTGGTAAATCCTTTGCGAATAACCTTATCGTCTATTATGCGGTGCTTTATGGGGCACAAGCAGTGATTGTAGACCCAAAAGCAGAACGTGGCAGATGGAAAGAAACCTTGCCAGAGATTTCCCATGAAATCAATATCGTCACTCTGACTTCTGATGAGAAAAACAAAGGCTTACTTGACCCTTATGTGATTATGAAAAATCCCAAAGATTCTGAATCACTGGCTATTGATATTCTGACATTCCTTACGGGGATTTCCTCTCGTGATGGGGAACGCTTCCCAATCCTTAGAAAAGCCATTCGTGCAGTAACCAATAGTGAAGTACGAGGGTTGATGAAAGTGATTGAGGAATTACGGGTTGAGAATACGCCACTAAGTACCAGTATAGCCGACCATATCGAAAGTTTTACAGACTATGACTTTGCACATTTATTATTCAGTAATGGTTATGTGGAGCAGTCTATCAGCTTAGAAAAACAACTGAACATTATACAGGTTGCGGACTTGGTACTTCCCGACAAGGAAACTTCCTTTGAGGAATATACCACTATGGAGCTTTTATCCGTTGCTATGCTGATTGTCATTAGTACCTTTGCTTTAGACTTTATCCATACAGACCGAAGCATTTTCAAGATTGTAGATTTAGACGAAGCATGGAGCTTTTTACAGGTAGCACAAGGAAAAACACTATCTATGAAGCTGGTTCGGGCTGGTCGTGCTATGAACGCTGGGGTATATTTCGTGACCCAAAATACAGACGACCTCTTAGATGAAAAACTGAAAAATAACCTCGGCTTAAAATTTGCATTTCGTTCCACTGACCTTAACGAGATTAAAAAGACCTTAGCCTTTTTTGGTGTAGACCCAGAGGACGAAAACAATCAGAAGCGATTGCGTGATTTGGAAAACGGGCAATGCCTTATCAGTGATTTATATGGTCGTGTCGGTGTGATACAGTTCCACCCTGTATTTGAAGAACTGCTCCATGCCTTTGATACCAGACCACCTGTGCGAAAAGAGGTGTAAATGTGAAACCATCAATAGTAAACAGAATAAAATCAAACTGGACGCTGAAACGTCTAGGTAAAGTGGCAATGACAGTGGCTTTCACACTTGTGATTGCCATTTTTCTTTTAGCCATGCTGGGAACGGTGGTTCAAGCTGCGGGCTTGGTAGATGATACGGTCAATGTGGCAAATGAATACAGCCGATACCCACTTGAAAACTATCAACTGGATTTTTATGTGGATAATAGCTGGGGCTGGCTTCCGTGGAACTGGTCGGACGGGATTGGAAAACAGGTCATGTATGGACTATATGCCATTACCAATTTTATTTGGACAATCAGTTTGTATGTTTCCAATGCGACAGGTTACTTAGTACAGGAAGCCTATTCCTTAGACTTCATTTCCGCTACAGCAGATTCCATTGGTAAGAATATGCAGACCTTAGCTGGTGTGAGTGCAAACGGATTTTCAACAGAGGGTTTCTATGTTGGATTCCTCTTACTCTTGATTTTGGTTCTTGGGGTTTATGTTGCCTATACGGGACTGATAAAGAGAGAAACCACAAAGGCAATTCATGCCATTATGAATTTTGTGCTGGTGTTTATCCTATCGGCTTCCTTTATTGCCTACGCTCCCGACTACATTAAAAAAATCAATGACTTTTCATCAGACATCAGTAATGCCAGTTTATCACTTGGCACGAAGATTGTCATGCCCCATTCCGATAGTCAAGGCAAGGACAGCGTGGACTTAATCAGAGATAGCCTGTTTTCCATACAGGTTCAGCAACCGTGGCTACTGCTTCAATACAACAGTTCAGACATTGAAAGTATCGGTATTGACCGTGTGGAAAGCCTGCTCTCCACCAGCCCAGATTCCAACAATGGCGAAGACAGAGAAAAAATTGTTGCGGAAGAAATTGAAGACAGAAGCAATACCAATCTAACCATTACAAAGACCATTAACCGTTTAGGTACAGTCTTCTTCCTATTTGTCTTCAATATTGGGATTTCCATATTTGTATTCCTATTAACAGGAATCATGATTTTCTCGCAGGTACTTTTTATCATCTATGCTATGTTTCTGCCTGTGAGCTTTATTTTAAGCATGATTCCATCATTTGATGGTATGTCAAAACGAGCCATAACAAAGCTCTTTAATACCATTTTGACACGAGCTGGAATCACATTGATTATTACGACAGCATTTAGTATTTCAACCATGCTCTATACCTTATCGGCTGGTTATCCGTTCTTTTTGATTGCTTTTCTACAGATTGTGACCTTTGCAGGAATCTACTTCAAGCTGGGCGATTTAATGAGTATGTTTTCTCTACAGAGTAACGATTCTCAAAGTGTGGGAAGTCGTGTGATGAGAAAACCTCGTATGCTTATGCACGCTCACATGCACCGTCTACAGCGGAAACTTGGACGTTCCATGACTACTCTAGGGGCTGGGTCTGCCATTGTTACAGGTAAAAAAGGACAGTCGGGTTCGGGGAGTTCTGCAAGGACACAAGCAGATCACTCCCGACCAGACGGAAAGGAAAAATCAACACTTGGAAAACGTATCGGTCAAACCATCGGTACAGTAGCTGATACCAAAGACAGAATGGTAGACACTGCTAGTGGTTTGAAAGAACAGGTTAAAGATTTGCCGACCAATGCAAGATATGCAGTATATCAAGGAAAATCCAAAGTAAAAGAGAATGTCCGTGATTTAACCAGTAGTATTTCTCAAACCAAAGCGGACAGAGCCAGTGGACGCAAGGAACAGCAGGAACAAAGGCGAAAAACCATTGCGAAGCGTCGCTCTGAAATGGAACAGGTCAAACAGAAAAAACAGCCTGCTTCTTCTGTTCATGAAAGACCGACTACAAGACAAGAACAATATCATGATGAACAGACCTCAAAACAGTCTAATATTCAGACTTCATATAAGGAATCTCAACAAGCCAAACAAGAGCGTCCAGCAGTTAAGTCCGATTTTTCAAGTCCAAAAGTGGAACGCCAAGGCAATACCGTTCAAGAAAAAACCGTTCAAAAGCCAGCAACTTCAACCACTACAGCAGATAGAACTTCACAACGTCCAATCACAAAAGAACGTCCGTCTACTGTTCAAAGAGTACCACTACAAAATACAAGAAGTAGACCACCAATCAAAACCGCCACCATTAAGAAAGTCGGTAAGAAACCATGAAGTTGAAAACTTTAGTGATTGGTGGTTCTGGATTATTCTTGATGGTCTTCTCACTGCTTCTGTTTGTTGCCATTTTATTTTCAGATGAACAGGACAGCGGAATTTCCAATATTCATTATGGAGGTGTGAATGTTTCCGCAGAAGTGCTGGCTCATAAGCCTATGGTAGAAAAATATGCCAAAGAATATGGCGTTGAAGAATATGTCAACATACTTCTTGCGATTATACAGGTGGAATCGGGCGGTACTGCGGAAGATGTTATGCAGTCCTCGGAATCCCTCGGTCTTCCACCTAATTCATTGAGTACAGAAGAATCCATTAAGCAAGGTGTGAAGTATTTCAGTGAATTATTAGCCAGTAGCGAAAGGCTCAGTGTAGATTTAGAATCGGTTATCCAGTCCTACAATTATGGTGGTGGTTTCTTAGGGTATGTGGCTAATCGTGGAAATAAATATACCTTTGAACTGGCTCAAAGTTTCTCAAAAGAGTATTCAGGTGGCGAAAAAGTGTCTTACCCCAATCCCATAGCCATACCTATCAATGGGGGCTGGCGATACAACTATGGCAATATGTTTTATGTGCAACTGGTAACGCAGTATCTTGTCACAACAGAGTTTGATGATGATACGGTACAAGCCATCATGGACGAAGCACTGAAATATGAGGGCTGGCGATACGTTTACGGTGGAGCTTCCCCGACTACTTCTTTTGATTGTAGCGGACTGACACAATGGACGTATGGAAAAGCTGGAATTAACTTACCACGAACCGCACAACAGCAATATGATGTGACCCAGCATATCCCACTATCGGAAGCACAAGCTGGCGATTTGGTTTTCTTTCATTCTACCTATAACGCTGGCTCTTATATTACTCATGTTGGGATATACCTTGGCAATAACCGTATGTTTCATGCAGGCGACCCAATCGGTTATGCCGACTTAACAAGCCCCTACTGGCAACAGCATTTAGTGGGAGCAGGACGAATCAAACAATGAGAAAGGAAGATTTAATGATGAAATTTAGAAAAAATCAGAATAAAGAAAAACAGATACCAAAGGAAAAGAAACCTCGTGTCTACTATAAGGTCAATCCTCATAAAAAGGTTGTGATTGCCTTGTGGGTACTTTTAGGGCTTAGTTTCAGCTTTGCGATATTCAAGCACTTTACAGCTATAGATACTCATACTATTCACGAAACAACTATCATAGAAAAGGAATACGTTGATACTCATCATGTAGAAAATTTTGTAGAGAACTTTGCGAAAGTCTACTATTCATGGGAGCAATCCGATAAGTCCATTGATAATCGAATGGAAAGTCTAAAAGGCTATCTGACAGATGAACTTCAAGCTCTCAATGTTGATACAGTACGCAAAGATATTCCTGTATCGTCTTCTGTAAGAGGATTTCAGATATGGACGGTAGAGCCAACTGGCGACAATGAGTTTAATGTAACCTACAGTGTAGACCAGCTCATTACAGAGGGAGAAAATACAAAGACCGTCCACTCTGCTTATATAGTGAGTGTCTATGTAGATGGTTCTGGAAATATGGTACTGGTTAAGAATCCGACCATTACCAACATACCTAAGAAATCAAGTTATAAACCAAAAGCCATTGAAAGTGAGGGGACGGTTGATTCCATTACAACCAATGAAATCAATGAGTTTTTAACGACGTTCTTCAAGCTCTATCCTACAGCGACAGCCAGTGAACTTTCCTACTATGTGAATGACGGGATATTAAAACCAATCGGAAAAGAGTACATCTTTCAAGAACTGGTAAATCCTATTCACAATCGTAAGGATAATCAAGTCACGGTATCGCTGACAGTGGAGTATATCGACCAGCAGACCAAAGCAACGCAGGTATCTCAATTTGATTTGGTACTTGAAAAGAACGGGAGTAATTGGAAGATTATAGAATAACAAATATTGGTACATTATTACAGCTATTTTGTAATCACGTACTCTCTTTGATAAAAAATTGGAGATTCCTTTACAAATATGCTCTTACGTGCTATTATTTAAGTATCTATTTAAAAGGAGTTAATAAATATGCGGCAAGGTATTCTTAAATAAACTGTCAATTTGATAGTGGGAACAAATAATTGGATGTCCTTTTTTAGGAGGGCTTAGTTTTTTGTACCCAGTTTAAGAATACCTTTATCATGTGATTCTAAAGTATCCGGAGAATATCTGTATGCTTTGTATGCCTATGGTTATGCATAAAAATCCCAGTGATAAGAGTATTTATCACTGGGATTTTTATGCCCTTTTGGGCTTTTGAATGGAGGAAAATCACATGAAAATTATTAATATTGGAGTTTTAGCTCATGTTGATGCGGGAAAAACTACCTTAACAGAAAGCTTATTATATAACAGTGGAGCGATTACAGAATTAGGAAGCGTGGACAGAGGTACAACGAAAACGGATAATACGCTTTTAGAACGTCAGAGAGGAATTACAATTCAGACGGCGATAACCTCTTTTCAGTGGAAAAATACTAAGATAAACATCATAGACACGCCAGGACATATGGATTTTTTAGCAGAAGTATATCGTTCATTATCAGTATTAGATGGGGCAATTCTACTGATTTCTGCAAAAGATGGCGTACAAGCACAAACTCGTATATTGTTTCATGCACTTAGGAAAATAGGTATTCCCACAATCTTTTTTATCAATAAGATTGACCAAAATGGAATTGATTTATCAACGGTTTATCAGGATATTAAAGAGAAACTTTCTGCGGAAATTGTAATCAAACAGAAGGTAGAACTGCATCCTAATATGCGTGTAATGAACTTTACCGAATCTGAACAATGGGATATGGTAATAGAAGGAAATGATTACCTTTTGGAGAAATATACGTCTGGGAAATTATTGGAAGCATTAGAACTCGAACAAGAGGAAAGCATAAGATTTCATAATTGTTCCCTGTTCCCTGTTTATCACGGAAGTGCAAAAAACAATATAGGGATTGATAACCTTATAGAAGTGATTACGAATAAATTTTATTCATCAACACATCGAGGTCAGTCTGAACTTTGCGGAAAAGTTTTCAAAATTGAGTATTCGGAAAAAAGACAGCGTCTTGCATATATACGTCTTTATAGTGGCGTACTGCATTTGCGAGATTCGGTTAGAATATCGGAAAAGGAAAAAATAAAAATTACAGAAATGTATACTTCAATAAATGGTGAATTATGTAAAATCGATAAGGCTTATTCCGGGGAAATTGTTATTTTGCAGAATGAGTTTTTGAAGTTAAATAGTGTTCTTGGAGATACAAAGCTATTGCCACAGAGAGAGAGAATTGAAAATCCCCTCCCTCTGCTGCAAACGACTGTTGAACCGAGCAAACCTCAACAAAGGGAAATGTTACTTGATGCACTTTTAGAAATCTCCGACAGTGACCCGCTTCTGCGATATTATGTGGATTCTGCGACACATGAAATCATACTTTCTTTCTTAGGGAAAGTACAAATGGAAGTGACTTGTGCTCTGCTGCAAGAAAAGTATCATGTGGAGATAGAAATAAAAGAGCCTACAGTCATTTATATGGAAAGACCGTTAAAAAAAGCAGAGTATACCATTCACATCGAAGTTCCACCGAATCCTTTCTGGGCTTCCATTGGTCTATCTGTAGCACCGCTTCCATTAGGGAGCGGAGTACAGTATGAGAGCTCGGTTTCTCTTGGATACTTAAATCAATCGTTTCAAAATGCAGTTATGGAGGGGATACGCTATGGCTGTGAACAAGGATTGTATGGTTGGAATGTGACGGACTGTAAAATCTGTTTTAAGTATGGCTTATACTATAGCCCTGTTAGTACCCCAGCAGATTTTCGGATGCTTGCTCCTATTGTATTGGAACAAGTCTTAAAAAAAGCTGGAACAGAATTGTTAGAGCCATATCTTAGTTTTAAAATTTATGCGCCACAGGAATATCTTTCACGAGCATACAACGATGCTCCTAAATATTGTGCGAACATCGTAGACACTCAATTGAAAAATAATGAGGTCATTCTTAGTGGAGAAATCCCTGCTCGGTGTATTCAAGAATATCGTAGTGATTTAACTTCCTTTACAAATGGACGTAGTGTTTGTTTAACAGAGTTAAAAGGGTACCATGTTACTACCGGTGAACCTGTTTGCCAGCCCCGTCGTCCAAATAGTCGGATAGATAAAGTACGATATATGTTCAATAAAATAACTTAGTGTATTTTATGTTGTTATATAAATATGGTTTCTTGTTAAATAAGATGAAATATTTTTTAATAAAGATTTGAATTAAAGTGTAAAGGAGGAGATAGTTATTATAAACTACAAGTGGATATTGTGTCCTGTATGTGGAAATAAAACACGATTAAAGATAAGGGAAGATACTGAATTAAAAAAATTCCCCCTCTATTGTCCGAAATGCAGACAAGAAAATTTAATTGAAATAAAGCAGTTCAAAGTAACTGTGATTACAGAGCCAGACGCAAAGACGCAGAGCCGATAAAATGAGATTAATACAATCTCATTTTATCGGCTCTTTCCGTTATGTATGGATTCTTTTAATTAGTCTTCGATGTTTCTTGCTTCGTTGATACCGCTGGCTAAAGATTCCATTAAGGATAGTTCTTTGTCTGTAAAGCTATCCATGTATTTCTCTATCTGTAATCGTCGGGTGCTTTTTACCAAGTTATTAGCAGGTAAGAAAAATTCATCAACGGAAACATGAAGTAACGATACAAGGTCATAAAGAACTTGTATGCTGGGGTGTTGCCCTTTATTTTCAATATTAGTTAAGTACCGTGGGTCAATTTCAATCAATGCTCCCACTTGTTCACGAGTTAAACCTCGTTTCAATCGAGCTTCTTTAATGGCTAAACCAAAGGCTCTAAAATCATATTTATCTTCTTTTTTACGCATAGTAGACCACCTCTATACATTTTATTGTTCCTACTGAATTAAAAACAGGTATAGAAAAACGTGTTATATGGTTTATAGGTTTATATTTAATAAAAAGCACTACTAAACGCCAATAAAAAAAACCGTTATATGGTAGTGCTATTTACGCTGTTAAAATATTGTATATTACTTCCAAATGGCGGTTTGTTGGAGGTCAACGTCGCCATGAAGTACATCATATACAATAAATTTCCTTACATTGGGTTCTTGTCAAAAAAAGTCGTCTATCTGCAATAGATAAGTACGTCCACCAATGTGGTTTTATAAATCATATAGATAGAATAACAGAAGCATGTAAACAGAGAAATAAATCTGTTTATATGCTTTTTTGGCTATTCAGAACTTTTTTACAAAGTTTATTTATCAGTAATGCAACAAATCCCCCTTTCACATTGGGACTAAGAGTGAAAGGAGATAAACGAGCAAGGCTCACTTCCTTTCCTAGACAGAAAGGGGGTGAGAAACATGAAACCATCTTCTTTTCAGACCACAATAGAAAATCAGTTTGACTATATCTGTAAACGTGCTATGGAAGACGAGCGAAAGAATTATATGCTTTATCTTTCAAGGATTGCAAAGCGTGAGGTGTCCTTTTCGGATGTTGGCGATTATCTTGTTAGCCAGTTTGCGACAACAGATAACTATTCAACTGACTTTCAGATTTTTACACTCAATGGGTTATCAGTAGGCGTTGAAAATGATTTGTTGAGTGAAGCATTACGTGAGTTGCCAGACAAGAAACGTGAAATTCTACTGCTGTTTTACTTTATGGACATGAGCGATTCAGAAATTGCAGACCTGTTGAAATTGAACCGTTCTACTGTCTATCGGCATAGAACCAGTGGACTAGCCTTAATTAAAAAGTTTATGGAGGAATTTGAAGAATGAAAACACAATATCCTATGATTCCCTTTCCTCTCATTGTAAAGGCAACAGATGGCGATACCGAAGCGATTAACCAGATTCTACATCATTACAGAGGGTACATAACGAAGCGTTCCCTACGACTTATGAAAGATGAATATGGCAATCAAAGTATGGTCGTTGATGAAGTCTTACGTGGAAGAATGGAAACCAGACTGATTACAAAGATTTTGTCATTTGAAATTAAGTAATATCCTCTCTCCTTTCGTGGAAGCGTGCTAAACCATTCCACGCTTCCCGAACAGGGAGGTTTGTTATTCCACCAAAGCATATTGAGCTTTCAATGTGTTTTGATAGGCTAACGAGCCATTGTTCTTTGAAAACTGAATAAAAGTAATCGAATACGTTTCGATAAGAAAAGAGCCAACGGAACTAACCGCCATGACCTATCTTATAAAGATAGCGAGCGATTCATGTTAGTGATCCGAGAAGCAATCTTTAGCAGGATTGCCTGCAACGACATTCTTATCGTGATAATGATACTCCCATACAGTCAATAGTCCGAGCGTGATAAAACCGTCGCAGGCAATGAGTATGGCTACATGAGAACCATGCAGGGGTGGAACTCCCGTGAGCTTTGCTAAAGCTGTTCGATTGCTGGTAAAACAACTTTTATGAAATCCAAATAAGTGATTTGGAAAGGAGGATTTTATGAAGCAGACTGACATTCCTATTTGGGAACGTTATACCCTAACCATTGAAGAAGCGTCAAAATATTTTCGTATTGGCGAAAACAAGCTACGACGCTTGGCAGAGGAAAATAAAAATGCAAATTGGCTGATTATGAATGGCAATCGTATTCAGATTAAACGAAAACAATTTGAAAAAATTATAGATACATTGGACGCAATCTAGCGTCGCCAAAGGGTCTTGTATATGATAAAATAGTATTAAGTCGTATCAAGGCTCTTTCCATAAAGGAAAGGAGCAAATGCCATGTCAGAAAAAAGACGTGACAATAAAGGTCGAATCTTAAAGACTGGAGAGAGCCAACGAAAAGACGGAAGATACTTATACAAATATATAGATTCATTTGGAGAACCGCAATTTGTTTACTCGTGGAAACTTGTGGCTACAGACCGAGTACCAGCAGGAAAGCGTGATTGTATCTCACTTAGAGAGAAAATCGCAGAGTTACAGAAAGACATTCATGATGGTATTGATGTTGTAGGAAAGAAAATGACACTCTGCCAGCTTTACGCAAAACAGAACGCTCAAAGACCAAAGGTTAGAAAAAACACTGAAACTGGACGCAAATATCTTATGGATATTTTGAAGAAAGACAAGTTAGGTGTAAGAAGTATTGACAGTATTAAGCCATCAGACGCTAAAGAATGGGCTATTAGAATGAGTGAAAATGGTTATGCTTATCAAACCATCAATAACTACAAACGTTCTTTAAAGGCTTCATTCTATATTGCTATACAAGATGATTGTGTTCGGAAGAATCCATTTGACTTTCAACTGAAAGCAGTTCTTGATGATGATACTGTCCCTAAGACCGTACTAACAGAAGAACAGGAAGAAAAACTGTTAGCCTTTGCAAAAGCTGATAAAACCTACAGCAAAAATTATGATGAAATTCTGATACTCTTAAAAACAGGTCTTCGTATTTCAGAGTTTGGTGGTTTGACACTTCCAGATTTAGATTTTGAGAATCGTCTTGTCAATATAGACCATCAGCTATTGAGAGATACTGAAATTGGGTACTACATTGAAACACCAAAGACCAAAAGTGGCGAACGTCAAGTTCCTATGGTTGAAGAAGCCTATCAAGCATTTAAGCGAGTGTTAGCGAATCGAAAGAATGATAAGCGTGTTGAGATTGATGGATATAGTGATTTCCTCTTTCTTAATAGAAAGAACTATCCAAAAGTGGCAAGTGATTACAACGGCATGATGAAAGGTCTTGTTAAGAAATACAATAAGTATAACGAGGATAAATTGCCACACATCACTCCACATAGTTTGCGACATACATTCTGTACCAACTATGCAAATGCAGGAATGAATCCAAAGGCATTACAGTACATTATGGGACATGCTAATATAGCCATGACGCTGAACTATTACGCACATGCAACATTCGATTCTGCAATGGCAGAAATGAAACGCTTGAATAAAGAGAAGCAACAGGAGCGTCTTGTTGCTTAGTAGTACAAATGAATTTACTACTTATTTACCACTTCTGACAGCTAAGACATGAGGAAATATGCAAAGAAACGTGAAGTATCTTCCTACAGTAAAAATACTCGAAAGCACATAGAATAAGGCTTTACGAGCATTTAAGAAAATATAAAAAGATAATTAGAAATTTATACTTTGTTTATTCATAAAAATTTCATATCTATTAGAACATCGCCTAAAACAATTCACACACACTTTTACAAGCGGTTCTACCCCACCGTCATCATTTACTATTTTATTTTTTGAAAGATATGAATATGCAATTGTATTTCTCATCAAATTTGAACATGCCAATACAGATATAGGAAATATTACCTTGCTACCGATTTCCAAAAATGGCGTATATTGAATATCAAACTTATAATCTATATTATACAATAACAAATCATATACTTCATCAACCTTTTGCTGATTTTTTAATAGCATAAAAAGAAAATCTTTCAAGTTTTCTTTATCCATTGAAGGAATTAAAGATTGAAGAATAACTTTTATATCTTTCTCGTTTTGATAAATGAATTTCTGAATATAATACATTATTCTAAAGAAACGTTGACAAAGAAGAATATCATAAGCATTACAATTTTGAGTTAGCTTTTTTTCATATAATTCATTCATATTCATACACATTTCCTTAGAGAAATGTTCTAATTCTACTGCTTCTTCTTTAAATAATTGAACTTTCCCTTCAACCTTTTGCTCAGCTATCATATCCAGTAAAACGGTAGGAATTTCAAATCTATAACGAGTCAACATTCCGTTACTTATACGTTTGTATATTTTATCATCTAATTCATCCACTATTAGTTTACTCACTGTTTCTAAATAGACATCTTCCTCATGGCTACTATATCTTTTAGCAAAAAAACGTATCCCTTGCATCTCCTGCTTGATATATCCTAGTTGAATGCTCTTTTCAAGTGTTTCATCCTTGCTTCTTAGAATAATATTCTTACCTTCATTGTATATATCATAATCATAAAAATCAACAAGCAGTTCCAATTCCAAAACATAATTAATTTGACAAGCAAATAAAATAAGATTATCCATTTTATCTGAAATTATATATGATGCATCTACACAATAATTTTTTTCTGTTGATATCCCATATTTCTCAATATATTTATATAATAAATACGAAACTCCTTCCGCTATTTCTTCTTGTGAAAATGTACTTAATATATTGTAATCGTATCCTGTTTGAGTTTGTCCTCCTGAGAAAAAAAGCATATCAATATAGGCAAACAACTCCTTATGAAGGGAGGATTCAATACCAATACCCTGTATACGCTTTCTAATTCTCCCTTGATAATGATTTGCGATCTCCGTATCTATTTTTTTTCTGTTTTTTTGTAAAAAGACTCTAGCCACTCTAACTCATATTTCTGTTTTAAATATTTATTATTTTTTTCTGAAAAACCGAGTACTTCTTTCTTAGATATTAGATAATCTAAATAATATCTAGCTTTAGTTTTTCCTTTATTTCCAAATACTTTATAGCGAAATATTCCTTTTCTTCTAGCTTGACGAATTGCTTCATCTGGTTGCCAAATTGCAAAACAAATTATCGCTTTTAATACATTTTCTTTTGATTCCAATTTAGAATTAGTAAGGACTTTCAATATATATTTTTTATCTCTATTAGATAATACGTTTTTTTGAGTTTTTAACTCATTATACATTTCTTCATTAAACAGACCCAAATCTATTTGATTCATTAAGTCTTCTATCTTCAAAATTTCACCTTCCTTAATACCTCTTCTCAAACCTGATATTTTAATTTCATTCTTCACTCGAAAGATCCAACTCGCCCTCCGTAGTCATTCTTGCAACCTTTCTAAAAGCCAAATTCTAATCTCTATATCCATCATAGCATAATTTCTCAAACTTAGATACCATGGTGACATCCGACTTGGCACAGTTCTTTGAATTTCAGCACTTAAAAATAGCTCTTTTTTCGTAAAATTCTGATGACATCACGGTGAAGGGGTAAATAAAAAAGTTGGACAAATCATCGAATAAGCCTTTATTTATCGGCTTTTTTTCGATGACATCCAACTTGGCACTTTTATTTGGTGGAGGTGAGGAGAGTCGAACTCCTGTCCAGAAACAGCCCCACGTACAGACCTCTACAGTTTAGTCCATGATAATTAAGACATCAGCAGGTCATGAACATCCGCTGATGAATGTGCCTGAAGAATTTTCGTGAATCTGATCTCAGGCAAACCAGATTCCTTATCCCTTGCGTCTTACGCGCACATCCACATGGTCAAGGAAGAAGCATGCAGAGGCGGCTGCGAACCTATATCGGTTATTAAGCAGCGAAAGCCATTCTCTGGTTTCCACCAAAGAGGTTAGCTAATTTAGTTTTTCCGTTTAAATTTAATTGGTTATTACGTAACCACTCGACTGCAGTCTGTACCAGACATATCCCTGTCGAAACCAGTACACCCCCGGTTTTCAGGCATTGATAGTTTACCACAAAATACCGCAAACTACAATGCCGTTTGCTTTTTTGGCGAAATTCACAAGCTAATACTGATTCTTCATCGCCTTTTCAATCTCACGCTTGGCATCTTTTTCCTTTTGAACATTGCGCTTATCATGAAGATCCTTTCCCTTTGCCAGAGCAATCTCCATTTTCGCCATTCCTTTTTCCAGATAAACAGAAATCGGAATCACCGTGTAGCCCTTCAGCTTGACCTTTTGCTGAAGCTTACGGATTTCTTCCTTATGCAGAAGCAGCTTTCGGATTCTGGTTTCATCATGATTGAACCGATTGCCAAACTCGTATCCCAATATATGCATTTCCTTCACAAACGCTTCATCATTTGTAAAGCTGATATACGCATCACGAATTTGCACATGCCCCTGACGAATGGATTTGATTTCCGTTCCCTGCAAAACCAGTCCGGCTTCAAAGCGTTCCTCTAGAAAATATTCATGTGAGGCCTTTCGGTTAAATACAATAATTTTTCTTCCTGCCATGCCTGTGTTCCTTTCTAATATACAATCTTCACTTTATCATTCATAACCTTGTTCACAAGATTTATGTAAAATTCCCTTGTATTATCCTGCTGATACTGCGTCGTCAGTGTGTGACGTGCAGCCAGTTCATTCGTATAGTCCTTCAGAGTATATGTGCGAAAGAATGAGAAATTTCCTTCAATATGTGTAACAGTTGGAAGAAATTCCACATTTTTAAAGCTCACATCCCCATTCGTCCTATTGTAGGACAAGGTCCAGCTCGCCATCCCTCCCAGCATATTCTCGTGGTCATCCTGTGCAGACAGGAAATTGCCAAGTGAATAGATTACAAGGGTTTGATTACCGTCTTTTCCTGTCACATAATCCATCGGCTGTATGACATGCGGATGCTCACCGATAATGACATCAACACCCAGATCACTCAGAAGCTGCGCAAGCTCTTTCTGTTCCTCATTCGGCTCGAAGGAATACTCCGTTCCCCAATGCATACTCACGATCTGGACGTCGCTGACCTTCTTCAGCTTTTCCACATCACGCTTTATTTTATCCTTATCAATCAGATCAACCATGAACTCCTTTCCGCTTGGAAGCACATAGCCGTTTAACCCATAGGTATACCCGAGGATTCCAAAGCGGACATCCTTACGTGTAATTACCTGCAGCTGCTCACTTTCCTCTTTTGTCGCATGACTACCGGTCACCTTAATATCCGGATGGTGCTTTTTCATGTAAGCCAGCTGATTCAAAATCCCCTGTACACCGGCATCCAGTGTATGGTTGCTGGAGGCTGCCATCCAGTCAAAGCCTGCATCCGCAACGGCATCCAGCACCTCATAAGGTCCGTTAAAGGACGGATAATGACTCAGCCCCAGCTCCGTGCCGCCGCAAATCGTTTCCTGATTGATATAGGCGATATCCGCCTTACGTGTATAACGGTTTGTATGCTCGTAAATATCCTTGAAATCATAGGTGCCATCACCCTTGGCATTATAATGAAAAATTGCACCGTGAATCAGATTATCCCCCACAGCGACAAAGGACACATCGCGAATATCATCTGCTTTTTCTGTCTTTACGACAGGTGCGGCCTCCTGTTTCTGCTTTTCCTTCGCACTGCTTTCCCCCGAACAGCCTGCTATAAGCAGCACACACCCCAAAACAATCCATAATTTTTTCATACGCTTTCCCTCTATACGCTACCGGGATGCCTTCTTACGCTGCCGCTTTTTCTTCTCTACAACCTCAAAGTCAACCTCTCGTTTGAAACGATCCGCTCCACTGCACTTTACGCGCACCTTTTGCCCCATTTTATACACCTTGGCAGTATGTTCGCCAATCAGTGATTTCGTCATTTCATCGTAATGATAATAATCATCCGTAAGAGATGTCACATGCACAAGACCCTCTACCGTATTTTCCAGCTCCACAAACATCCCGAATTTGGTGATACCACTGACAACACCGTCAAATATATGTCCGACATAGCGCTCCATGTACTGCGCTTTTTTCATGTCGTCCACTTCCCGTTCCGCATCAACCGCATTGCGCTCCCGCTCACTTGCCTGATTTGCAGCAGCCTCACACCAAAGCTCATCCCGCTTCATGCGTTCTGCATCATCACTGGAAGTAAAGATATAACGTCGAAGCATACGGTGAACTACCAGATCCGGATACCGACGAATCGGTGATGTAAAATGCAGATAATTTTTCAATGCCAGACCAAAATGTCCAATACAGCGATTATCATAGCGTGCCTTCTGCATGGCCCGCAGCATAAAGCTTGATAAAACAAAATAATTTTCCTGACCTCTGGCCTCATTCAACAGACTCTGCAGCTGTGCAGGGTAAACATTCTGTATACCACCCTGAAAATTATAGCCGAGTGACTTTGCAGTAGCAGCGAAATCACGCATTTTCTTAGGCTCCGGAGCTTCATGTATACGATACATGGAAGGAACCTCCATCCATTTCATATGCATTGCGACACATTCATTGGCAGCTATCATGAAATCCTCAATGATCCGCTCACTCTCACCGCGCTCCCGCAATACAATATCTGTCGGATTTCCTTTTTCATCTACAAGGATTTTCGCCTCTCTGGTATCAAAATCAATCGCTCCAAGACGCTCTCTTCGCCGCCGAATGATACCGGAAAGCACCTTCATGTCCAGACACATGTTCAAAAGATGCGGATATTCCTTCTGTGCCTGCATATCTCCCGCAAGAATCGCATTGACCTTTTTATACGTCATTCGCTCATCACTGCATATAACGGAGGGGTAAATTTTATAGCTTGCGATTTCTCCCTTTTTATCAATATCCATACAGCATGTCAGCGTTAGACGGTCCACTCTTGGATTCAGGGAACAGATACCATTGCACAGTGCATGAGGCAGCATCGGCACCACACGGTCAACCACATAAACTGAGGTTCCCCGCTCATAAGCCTCCTGATCAATGGCACTTCCCGCCCGTACATAATGAGAAACGTCCGCTATATGAACATACAATCGATAGCCTTTATTGTTATTCAGCTTTTCCACAGATATGGCATCGTCTAAATCCTTGGCATCCTCTCCATCTATGGTAATGGTCAGCAGCTTTCGCAAATCCTCGCGCTGCGCGATTTCCTCCTCATGGATGGTTTCCGGTATCCGCTGTACCTCCTGCATAACATCCTCAGGAAACTGCGGATCGATATCCTTTTCCAGTAAAACGGATAAAATATCAATCCCCGGATCATATTTATAACCGATTTCTTTTTCAATATGACACTTCAGTACCGTGCCATAGCTGTCAATTCCAAGCAGAACCTTGGAATCATTCACAAGACGGAAATCATCGAAGTTTGTTATTCTAACCTTGCGGTAATTCAAAAATGCATCTGACAGAAAATATTTTCTGCCCTCTTTGATTTTTACGGTTCCCACCAGCTGCTTGACGCTGTGCTCTAGAACCTCAATTACTTCGCCTTCAACACTCTTGTCATTGTTTGTCCATGTCTTTGCATAAACAACATCCCGATCCATGCCGAGTCCCAGATGGTCTCTTCCTATATAGAAGCTGGTCTCCGCTGTCTCCACAAAGCCGAAGCCTTTCGGATTGATGCGAAGCGTACCTGTAACATATCCCAGCTCCTCACTTGTGAAATAACGCTCCTTGGCGTCTCTTGCGAGTATATGCTGTGCTTCCAGATCATTTAACAGCTTCATCAGCTGTGTGAAGGATGCACTGTCTTCCATATCCAGGGCTCTTGAAAGCTGCGCCGCATGCATACCTCGATAGCCGTTTCCATGGATCAGCGCAAGCAGTTCTTCTTTTTTATTCATAGCTCATCAGCCCTCCTTTTTTCCTATATCAATATTATACCATTAAAAAAAGACCTTAGACGGTCTTTCTTGCTTACTTAACAATACGAATGATTATAACAAGAGCGAAAAACACGATTCCTGTCACTAAAGTGACATTGGACATGACTTTTTCAGAGCCACGTTCCTTAACGTTTGCGAACAGGTTCAGCCCTTCACTACCACCGAAGGCGCTTCCCAACCCGTCAGATTTTCCGCTTTGTAATAAGGAGAGTATTATTAAAACGACCGCTGCAATCATCAGTAAGGTGTCTAAAATGCCCATAATAATCCTCCTTTCTCAATACGTTCTTAATCATTATAACAAACACTTGCCCAAAAAACAATTTATTTTTTTGGAAAAGGATAGGATTCTGCTTACTGTAAATGCCCCTATTCATCAATATAGCATAAGATACATCATAAAATTGCCATATTGCAAAGAAGAAATCGAATCATGGCAAACAACAGTCATGAGATTTTTAATGCTTTGTGCAGGCTCTCCTAGAGTATAACCGACGAATTGTAAAGGATTCTTATAATCACAAAGATCAGTGGTACAAGGTCATGTAGAATGGATTATCATATGCTGTTATGAGGAGGAAGAAATAGTGCAGCAGCGCCTTACGCTTTGATCTTGCACCGCTTTATTTTATACGTAACAGAGTATCTTTCCATAAAGAGCAATCGTGCGTACATACAGCACATACCTCAGGAAGCTCGTTATGAACCTACCATTTTACAAGCAGAGTAATTGGCGAATGCCGCTGTGTCTGCCGATGGAGCAATTTCTTCCTCAAGAACATTCTAGACAGCTTGTTAAAGAACGTCTTAAACAAGGCTTTCGCTGATATTCAAAAGCTTCCACTGCTCACATAATGTAGGGAACACTGACGACGGAGACATTCCGTTTTTTGCTCAGCTGCAGTTTCAGCTGCATGGAGGTCTGGTTATGAAGCGCATGGAACCGTTTCTTCTTCATAACAAACTGCGGCAGAATCACCGTTACACTCTCCTTCTTTTTCAGGTTCTTCTGTGCCTCCTCAACATGCTGTACAATCATTTCATTCACATTACGATAAGGGGCATCCTCAATAACAAGAGGTATATCCAAATGCATCTGCTGGTACAGCTTCTTCAGCTTAGCGGTCGCCTCAGCACTTGTGTTCACATGATAGAATTCCATCTGCTTCACCTGCAATGAGCAGGCATAATGATATGCCTTTAGGAAGCTGCGGTTTATAGTACCAACAGGCAGTATAACTTTTCCACCACTCTGCATTCCATATGGCTGCAATTCATCAGCAGAGCGGATTTTCAGACTCTCCCGAACGTAATGATAATGCCGGTGTATCCGCTCCATGATATACACTAGAATCGGAATACAAAGCAAGACGATCCATGCGCCATGCAGAAATTTACTAGCCGCAATAATCACACAGGTGATGCCGGTAATCATCATGCCGGTACCGTTGATCAGTGCCTTATGCCTCCACTTTCCTTCCTTTCGTTTGATCCAGCGCACAAACATTCCGGCCTGAGACAAGGTGAAGGAAAGAAACACGCCAACCGCATACAGCGGCATCAGAAGATGTGAGGATGCATGGAAATAGACAACCAGGGCAGCAGACAGGAAAAACAGCAGCAGAATACCATTGGAGAAGCTTAAGCGGCTTCCCCTTGCCATAAATTGTCTGGGCACAAATCCATCTCTTGCCAGTATGGACAGCAGCAGAGGCAAATCGGCAAAGGCTGTATTCGCAGCCATCGTCAAAATTACAGCCGTCGTAATCTGAACCAGATAGAATAGCAGGGTACCGTTTCCAAATACCGCTTCCGCAATCATGGCGATAACTGTCACGTTTGCATTCGGTACGATATGGTACAGGGACGCAAGAGCAGAAATTCCCAGAAAAATCACAAAAACCAGACCAGCCAGAAGATACAGCACTCGCTTCGCGTTTTTCTGTGCCGGCTCACGGAAATTCGGAATCCCGTCACTCACTGCCTCCACACCGGTCAGTGCCGTGCAGCCGCTGGAAAATGCCTTCAAAAACAACAGCAGACTTAAATTCTCCACGGTCTGCGGCATCGTTGTCGAAACCGCCGGGACTTCATGAAAAATCAGCACCTTTACAAATCCGGTAATAATCAGCAGCAGAATCGTAAAAATAAACAGATAGGTCGGAATACCGAACAGAACACTGCTGTCTTTCATCCCTCGCAGATTGCCAATCGTAAGTAGTGTGATAATGAGCAGCGCAATCCCAGTACGAACGGACAGCAGCTGCGGAAAAGCAGAGGTGATGGCTGCTGTTCCTGCACAGACACTGACAGCTACCGTCAGAACATAATCTATGGCCAGAGAGGATGCGGCAATCAGGCCGAAAATTTTCCCCAGATTATCACTGGCAACTATATAGGAGCCACCACCCTGCGGATAGCAGCTGATTGTCTGCCGATAGGAAAACACAAGGATAAAGAGCAGGAATACAATGGCAAAGCCTACCTTCATCAGCGGGCCATAGGAAGCCATGCCCATAACCGGGATCAACACCATCAGAATTTCCTCACAGGCATAGGAAACAGATGAAATCGCATCACTTGATAAAACAGGAAGACCCCATATTACGCTAAATTTCTCATGATCAAGCGCATCACTGCGCAGGGATTTTCCCAGCACAATATGCTTTATTTTTTTTAACATAGCTACTCCCTCGATTTCTATAAAACAGGCAGAGATATATCTGCTGACATCATTTTATGCTTCCTGCAAAAATAGTCAATTCGTACACAGGTTTATTTAGATAAACTTTAGATACGATAGATTTTCACAAAAAAAGATAGAAATTTATTATAGAAAAGCTAGAAATCCTTGTGATATGCGTGTATGAAGCTATGCATTCATACGATGAGGGCGATCGTCTTTTGAAGCCTTCTGTCCTTTGTTTTATCGTTTGGGATACAAAAAAGGGCATCCCCTTGTATGCATACAGTAGGGACACCCATTGATTTATGTACAGCGCAGCTTAGTGCTTGTAGATATTATAGAACGCTGATTTACCATTGAAGACTGCCACATCTCCCAGCTCTTCTTCGATACGAAGCAGCTGATTATATTTTGCGATACGATCCGTTCTGGACATGGATCCGGTCTTGATCTGTCCTGCATTGAAGGCAACTGCAATATCCGCAATCGTTGCATCCTCTGTTTCACCGCTTCGATGAGATACCACAGCAGTATAGCCGTGCTTCTTTGCAAGCTCCATCGCATCAAAGGTTTCTGTCAGGGTACCAATCTGATTCACCTTGATCAGAATGGAATTTGCGATATCCTTATCAATTCCCTCCTGCAGAATTGCCGGATTGGTAACGAACAGATCATCACCAACAATCTGAATTTTCTTCCCAAGATGCTCTGTCAGCTTCTTCCAGCCATCCCAGTCACGTTCACCAAGTCCGTCTTCGATGGAGATGATTGGATATTTCTCTACCAGCTCATCATACCATGCGATCATTTCATCCGTTGTTTTTGAGCCCTGTCCGGATTTTTTCAAATCATACATCTTTGTTTCTGCATTATAGAACTCACTAGCCGCAACGTCCATAGCAATGCAGATATCCTCACCGGCACGGAAGCCGGCTGCCTCGATTGCTTCCATTATGCATTTTAACGGTGCTTCATTATCCTCCAGATTTGGTGCGAATCCACCCTCATCACCTACAGCGGTAACCTGTCCCTTACTCTTTAGAACCTTCTTTAGAGCATGGAAGGTTTCAGCGCCCATACGAATTGCTTCGCGGATGCTTTTTGCACCTACCGGCATAATCATAAACTCCTGGAAATCCACAGAAGAATCCGCATGACTTCCACCATTTAGTACATTCATCATCGGTACCGGCAGTGTCTTCGCATTGATACCGCCTAAATAGCGATACAGTGGCAACCCATAGTAATCCGCAGCAGCATGTGCAACCGCAAGAGAGATACCAAGAATGGCATTTGCTCCATATTTGGATTTATCCTTTGTCCCGTCAGCATCAATCAATGCCTTGTCAATTCCGGCCTGATCTGTAACATCCATTCCCAGAACCACATCAATCAGAATATTGTTAACGTTCTCCACTGCCTGCAGAACACCCTTACCTCCATAACGGGAAGGATCGCCGTCACGCAGCTCAAGCGCTTCTCTTTCTCCGGTGGATGCCCCGCTTGGCACCATAGCACGTCCTACAAATCCGGAAGCTGTTTCCACTTCCACCTCAATCGTAGGATTTCCTCGAGAATCCAGAATTTCTCTGGCATGAACATTTGTAATCAATGACATAACCTATGTCCTCCTTTATCTACACTTTTATACATGCTCAGTATAGCACAAACCACCTGTTGTCCAAAGGAGTTTGCCCAAACTAACACATTTTCACACAATCTATTCCACAAGCAATTCTCTGAGATCATCGATGGTACGCGTTGGGTGAATGTTCAGCCTTTCCACATCCTCACGCTGGTGTACACCACTGGTCACGAAAATCGTATCCACATGGTTCTCAACCCCCAGAAGTATATCCGTTTCCAGATTATCTCCCAGAATCACAGCCTCCTCAGCACGCAGCTGAAAATATTTCAATGCTTCCTCCAGAATCGGAGCATGCGGCTTTCCGATTTTTGGAGAGGTCTGCCCGCTCGCATATTCAAACATTGCCACAATGGAGCCATTGCCTACCGCAAATCCACCCGGCTGTGCAAGCAGGCGGTCATTGTTCGTACCAATCAGCTTTGCACCGTGCAGAAGGAAATCCAATGCCTTGGAATACTTCTCATAGGTCCCGGTATTATCCAGACCGACAAAGACCAGATCAACATCCTGCTCCGTAACGGTAAATCCGTTATCCTCCAAGGCCTCTTTCAGTCCATCCTGTCCGATATACCAGACGTTTTTTCCTTCATAATGCTCTGCCGCATATCTTGCCGCCGCCATACTGGAGGTAAAGAAATGTTCTTCCCGGATGCCGGTAAAGCCCATCTTTTCCATATGCTCCACATTCTGCCGTTTCGTTCTCTTGGCATTGTTTGTCAGAAAAACAAAGCGTTCACCCCGTTTTAACAGCGTATCGATAAACTCCTTAGCGCCTTCTATGATCTGAGATCCGCGATACATCGTTCCATCCAGATCAATTAAATATGTTTTTTTCATACTGCCACCTGCTTTCTACTCCTTAATGATATAGAAAGCACTGGTTTTGTCAAGTGGCACTCATCTGCTTTTCCCTCTTGTTTTCTTCTTTCTCGGATTGACTAGGAGCAGGCCGACGATAATCAGAATAGCTGGCCAGTAATTCCCCACAAGGTAATTGAAATACATTGCCATTTGATCCGGATCAAAATTTGGCTTGAGAAGAAGCACAACACCACTGATTCCAATGATAAATCCTGCCCGTTCCCGCATTTTTATCACTTCCTGTCTCTATTATAGGAAGATACTGCGACGAATTTTGTCAGTTTCACACCATGCCTGCATATTTTTTTAAACAGCTGCATATGCACGCAGCGATCAGTTCTTACCACATAATTAAAGAAATAAGTTTCCATACACATACCGCTCTATCGGGTGATGGACAAGCTTTACTGCCGAGCTTCTTGCATGTGCTTGAAATCATCAGACATAAAAAGAAAAGACGCAGAATCTCTGCATCTCAAATAATTTATACGGATCAATGCGATTCAGGCATTACAGCTCTACTTTTTCAAGCTCACCATAACCGATTTCGGTCGGCGTCTCACGACCAAACAAAATGGTCAGTACAACCGCAGTCTGGGAATCCTCGTGCAGCTCCTCAACAGTTCCTTCCACATTTGCGAAAGCACCGCTCAGAATACGCACACGGTCTCCTACAGCAAAATCTATCTGTACCTTACGCTCACTCATACCAAGACGGCGCAGAATGCTCTCCATTTCCTCTTCGGCAACCGGGAACGGCTTTGCACCACCACCACTGGAACCGATAAATCCGGTAACACCCGGTGTATTACGTACGATATACCATGCTTCATCTGTCATAATCATTTCAACAAACAGATATCCGCTGAACAGATTGGTCGTCTTTTCCACTTCCTTACCGTTCTTGTATTCAATTTCTTTTTCTTCTGCGACAATTACACGGAACAGATAATCCTGAAGTCCCATGGATTCCACACGACGCAGTAAATTTTCTTTTACACGATTTTCATGTCCGGCATATGTATTGACCACATACCACTGCTTTTTATTTTCCTCAGCCATGCCTTACCTCCTACACGATTCCAATCAGTTTCAAGAAACCGGATGATACAACCTGACACAGGTAAAAGAATAAGGCCAGGAATGCTACAAATCCAAATACTGTTACACTGTCTCTGGCAAGATCCTTTGCCTTTGGCCAGCGTATTCTCTTCATTTCGGTTAAAATTCCGTTAATACTGAACCATTTCATAAGCTGCCTCCTTATTTCGTTTCCTTGTGAAGTGTGTGTTTACCGCATTTCTTGCAGTATTTCATCAATTCAATACGCTCATTATGCGTTTTTTTGTTCTTTGTAGTTGTATAGTTTCGAGAAAGACATTCGGTGCAGGTTAATATGACTTTATCGCTCATCTAAAACACCTCTTTCTTTGCCTATTTACTTTATCATAAAGAAGTGGTTTCGTCAATTTAATTTCCAATTCCAAGCAGGAATGCTGCGAATTCTACAGCAATTCCTCCCCTTCCTTGTCTTTTCTAACCTTCTGCAGCGTATTATCTACTTTCTTCACCTTGATCTGAAGCGTGTCCGCAATCTGTCGGTAGGTGTATCCAAGCGCACGCAAATCGACGATCCTTCTTTCCAAATCACTGAGAGCCTCCTTGCGTGTATTCACACGATGCTGGAATTCATAGGAAACCGCAAAGCTTTCGTTTGGCTTTTCCATGATATCAAGCAAACAATAGCCTCCTGCGTCCTCCCGTATGCAGCTATCCAGAGAAAGCACACGTCGTTCATGAGCTGACTGCCGATAACAGTCGATCAACAGATTGTGAAATACACTGCAAAAGTAATGATAGAAGCTGGCCTCCTGATCCTCACGGTAGTCATCAACCGTCTGCACAAGCTTGAGTCTTGCCAGCTGCAGGTAATCATCCTCAGATAACCCGCTTTTGCAGGCTCCGATATATTTTTTAATCAGCTTGTCAGCTATTTCCTCATACTTATGCATGAGGGCTGCAAGTGCCATTTCGTCTTTTTGTCGTATTAAGTAAAGTAGTTCATAATCATTTTCGTAAACTTCTTCCATCTGTTTTCTCTCCCCGAAAGGGAAGCAGAAAATTACAGAGGATGGCGTTGTGCGTGAATCTGGTAAAGCAGGATACCTGCTGCTACGGATGCATTCAAAGAGCTGACGCTTCCCTCCATTGGCAAACGGACACAATAGTCACAATTCTTTTTCACAAGGGAGCTGATGCCGAAGCCTTCACTGCCGATCACAAGAACAAGGGGAACATCATACTGTCCTTCCCGATAATCGCGGGAGTTTTCAAAATCTGTTCCGACCACCCAGTAGCCCTGCTTCTTCAGGTATTTGATTGCCTGCGCAAGATTGGTAACAACACTAACCTTTACCGTATCAATCGCCCCGGTGCTCACCTTGGCTACCGTCGGCGTCAAACGGACATTGCGATGCTTTCCAATGATAACACCATCCGCCTGGATACAATCACAGGTACGTAGAATCGCCCCCAGATTATGTGGATCCTCCAAGCCGTCCAGCATCACCAGCAGCGGCTGTTTTCCCTGTGGAATACTTTCCAGCAGCTCTTCCAGCTCCCATGTCTTGTAATCATCGATACAGGCGGCAATACCCTGATGGTTCCCGTTCAGCAGCTGATCCATTTTCTTTCTGCCCAAAACCTTTACAGGGATTCGCCTTTTTTTGATTTCGCCTTCCAGTGCTGTATCACGGATTCCCTCCTGAATCAGTACCTCATGAATCGTCTTGCCATCCTGCAAAAGCTGTTTTACAACATTCTTTCCATATACATACTGCGTCATTGGTATTCTCCTATCTTCTGAATTTCTTCCCACAAGGCCTGCAGGCGCTCCTTTTGATGCGTCAGATACAGCCAACCAAACAATGCCTCCAGACCGGTTGACATACGGTAGGTTGTCACATCCGCATTCTTCGCCTTGCTTGCAGAATGGGTATTGCGTCCGCGCAGAACGATTGCATACTCCTCTTCACTGAAAAATGCACGCTCCTTGAGCTGTATCAGGAAATATGCCTGTGCCTTCGCACTCACCCAGGACTCACTTTTCTTCTGTAAAATCTTGGATTTCTGCCAGCCCTGTGCCAGGAGCTGTTCCCGAACAAGCAGCGACATGACAGCATCTCCCATATAGGCAAGTGATGTTCCGTTGTATTCCTTGATATCCATTACAGAATACCCTTCTCTATCAGCTTCGCACGGTATTGATCAGCAGTATCAAAATCCTTTTCTTTAACAGCAGCCTTCCACTGGCGGTGCAGCTGCTTATCCTCTTCGCTCATTGTCAGACGCGCAAGCTCAATACCCAGCACATCCATCATTTTCTCCAGAGTACGGACCAGCGCCTTCACCGCCTGCAAATCACTTTCTCTTTGGCGCAGCGCCTGATTCAGTACCTTTACGGTTTCAAACACAGCCGCAAATGCATTCGGCGTATTCAGATCATCCTGCATAGCTTCAAGAAACGGTGCCAGCTGTTTCTCATCATAGGTCTCATCCACCATGACATCGGCAAGCCCCAGCTTGACATATGCCTGCTTCATCGCAGTAGCTACACGGTTCAATTCCTTTTTCGCCGTCTCGATTGCTTCCTCATTGATATTCAACGGTGCACGATAGTGTGCAGACAGCATCACCCAGCGCAGTACATTTCCACCGATTTTCGCAATCATATCCTTTGCCCAGATCACATTCCCCAGACTTTTGGACATCTTCTCACCATCAATATTCACCATACCATTGTGAATCCAGTAATTGGCAATCGGAGAATCATAGGCTGCTCTGGATTGCGCGATTTCATTTTCATGATGTGGAAATTTTAAATCCATACCACCGCCGTGAATATCAATGGTATGCTCACCGCCAAACTCCTGGTTGATCATGACAACACATTCCGTATGCCATCCCGGACGTCCCACAGACCATGGAGAATCCCACTTGATACCCTCTTCTGTTTTTTTCCACAGCGTAAAATCCAGCGGATTTTCCTTCTTGCTGTTTTCATCAATCCGCGCTCCAACAAGCAAATCCTCGATCTGCTGATTTGACAGCTTTCCATAGCTTTCCACACTGTTTACTCTAAAATACACATCGCCTTCAATTTCATATGCATGTCCCTTATCCACCAGCAGCTTAATGAAAGCAATAATGGCGTCCATGGTTTCGGTAACCCTTGGAGCCGCATCCGGCATCGCAGCATGCAGGGATAAACGGTCATGGTTATATGCATTTATAAATTTCTCTGTAATTTCTGCTTCACTTACTCCACATTCCTTTGCGACCTTGATGATTTTATCATCAACATCGGTATAATTCGATACCATTTTAACGTTGTATCCGATTGCCTGAAACGTTCGTCTCAGCGTATCAAATACAACGATGGGCCGGGCATTCCCGATGTGGGGATAGTTATATACTGTCGGACCGCATACATACATATGCACCTCATTTGGGTGCAGCGGTTTAAATTCCTCTACCTTCTGATTCATACTGTTGAATATTTTCATATCATTTCCTCCTTATAAATAAAAAAAGCACTTATATTATAGAGACGCTGATACGCGCGGTTCCACTCTATTTGAAAAATGCTTTTCCACTTGGTACGTTAACGCCGAACTACGTATTCTTCTACATTATCGAAAAATCCCTCCAAGGGGCATTTCCCGCATGAATTGTTTCTGCTTCCACCATTCAGAAATCGCTGTCTTTCCATACATATGCCGGTACTTATCCTTGTCACAGGTTTATCTTGTTTTAGTATAACAGGGAACCTCGCGGATTTCAATACTACCGCTCGTTTCCCCCGCTTTTTTCCTTCTCCAACGCCTTTGATATATCCATGAATTGAGCCATTAGATCATCGCTCAGCCCGGATTTCTTCATCTCATCCACATAGACTGCATCCAGATCATCCAGCTCCTCCAGACCATTTGTTTCGCCTTCCTCACCGGTATTCAGCTTTGTACGCAATGCCATGTTCTTCACCTCACTCAAAACTGTGGTTATAGTTTACACCTGGTATATTTAAGTTACTCATATAATGAGTAATAAATTTAATATACCAGTTCTCCTTTCCACCTGAATTATTTGGTATCACTTCAGGTTGTGATAAAATGTGTAATTGTGAATGTGGATTTGTGT
>NZ_JANGCA010000100.1:0-8644 GCF_024463855.1 Clostridium sp. DFI.1.208
ACTATAGTTCTTTTCAACATATTTACATTCACAATTTCAAAGATCGAATACTATATTTTCAAGTATTTTATATTTCATACTTTTTCATAAATTACTACTTGACTTTAATATAGTTGTCTTTCTATCATCCTTACATCGTTTCTATTGGCAGATGTACCAGTCACTGGTACATCATCGTAGGTCGAGCCGATAGCCTGTATAGATACCGGCATCATCCTGTAACACATCACACTGATACCTCCTTCCACTTGCCGCTCCTGCGGCATTACATTTCTCCAGTGCGGAAGAAAAGCTCTCTCCATCGGCGAACAGCCATGTCTGTACGCAGATCGATGGGGCCGGTTCCTGCGGCTTCTCTGCTTTCGGAGACGATGCAGAGCCTGTCGTCGTATCTTGTTCTTTCGGCGGCTGTGCAGTGGATGACCGTTCTGTCTTCTGTGGATGCTGTGGCTCCTTTTCCTTCGGCGCTTCTTCTTTTTCTTTGACGATGAGCCGCAGCTCCTTCGTGGCAGTATGGCCGCTGGAATCTTTGACCTGATACGTGATCGTATACGTACCGGCTTTCTTCACATCGAAGCTCCCACGGATCGATACGTCCAGATCACCGTCATAGTCACTATAGGCTTTCTTTACGTATGCTCTTGCATCGAATGCTTCCTTCACACAGATCTCGACCTTATCCTTCTTGAGTTGAAGGACAGGTGGTGTCGGTGCCACCACCCGGATCTCCTTCATGAACTCTTTTTGTTCTCCATCCTCTCCTACAGCGATATATAAGAGCTTCTTTACCCCCGGGGATGAGGTGTCGATCGTCGGATATAGGATCTTCACAGATGTCGTGGAACGGATCAGATCGACAGGTTCGATCTTCTCGTTCAGTTTCACCTTTTCCGTATCCTTGAATGTGATCGACAGGTCATCTTTATCTGCCGGTTTCGGAAATAAGAAATACCAACATCCCAGGCAGAGTAGGAGGACACAGAGGATGAATGTCATATACTGGCTTTTTTTCACTGTGCCTCATGCTTTCTATGAAGGAAGAAGACAGTGGCACATGCGGATATGCCGATCAGGAAGATCCATCCGACTATATTTGTATGGTCGCCGGTATTTGGACCGCCAGACGTAGGGAGCGGTCTGTCAGGGAAGATGATCGTACGCAGCTTATCGTCACCGTTGACCCAATTATCATTGATCGTTACCTTGATGACTTCCTTAGATAACTGATATCCGGCAGGAGCTTTCGTCTCTTTTACATACACTGTCCCATAGATCAGACCATCGAACACTGCTATACCACTCTTTGGATCTGTCTTCTCCGCTTTGATGATCTTCGTGCAAGCTGCATCGGAATACAGAGTAAACTCAGCTTCTTTTAAAATGCTCTTATGATCATAATGATCGACTTTCCGCACATGCAATGCCGGTAAAGGCGCATGTTTTGGGAATACTTCGATATGGTAGTTCATCTGTTTGGCGGTCTCATCCCACATCGGTACGCTGATCAGTGTCGGCTGTATCGTTTCATAGCCCGCCTGATCACTCACATACAACAGATATACGCCTACCTTTAGATCTGTGAAATCGACGATCCCCTGTGCATCTGTCCGCTTTGCCTGTAATGGGCTCTTGACCAATGGACGCAATGTATCTGCGGCCTCCTGTAACCCTTGCGCTGTTTTTATGTCGTTCATATCCACACCTGCAGAACGATACAGATCATCAAGTACATAACTTCCGCCCTTTATATCTGCGACACGTGCCAATGAGAGTTCCACCCCTTCTCTGGATAGTCGATCTTTCGTTTCTTCAAGTTCCACGTGTATGCTGCCCTTCTCCTGAACAGAGGGATCGGGTTTAAGTTCGATTTCTTGTGCTTGTATCGGCTTGATATAACATAATGACAACAGCAATAATGTCATGATGCGAACTATCTTATTACGCTTCTTCATGTTCTTTTGACCTCCTTCTTTTTCTATGATGATAGATTTCTTTTCCCAACAGGAGCGTGACGATCACAAAGGGTGCTGCCGTAAAGATAAGTTCTCGTATCGACATCATCGATCCCTGGATCGATTCCTTTTCCTGTTTCTCATAAGCTGCCCGTTCTCCTGTTATGAGCAGCCTTTTCGTATTGATCCCATACGGCGTACAGGTGATGAGCGTCACGAGGTCTCTTCCTTCTTGTATCTCCAACAGATCGGTATCCTCCGGATCTGTCGTTTGGATATCACAGATCCGATAGGCCAGCGTCCTGCCGAGCACATCGATGTAGAAGAGATCGCCTTTTTCCAATTCATCTAATCTGGTAAATAGCTTTGATGATGGAAGACCACGATGTCCGCTTAGCGCCGCATGCGTACTCTCACCACCGACAGGAAGACTGCTGGATCGAAGATGTCCCACACCTTTTGATAGGACGCTCTCACTCACACCGTGATAGATAGGAAGATCGACACTGATCTTCGGTATCTCGATGCGTGCCATGACATCGCTGCCCTTCAATCGCAGCTGTTTTTCATAAGCCTTCTCTGTCAGATATTTGTCACTGATCCCTTGGATATAGTTCCCTTGCGTTTGAAACAACATATCGTTATAGGTATCTGCCGCCTTCGACAGACCTTCCACCTGATCTTCATTGCGTCGCAGCGCTCTGGAATATGTCTTCAGGGAATCGGACTGTACACTTCGCTGATACAGACCACTCACTATGGGATAGCTGCAGATCAGAAAGCCGACGAGGATGATCGCTATGCTCCACCATCGTCTTCCGGATCTTTTTTCACGCTTCATTTCCCATCATCCACATGGTTTCTCTTTCTGTGGATACCATAACCGGCGATCATCAACCCTGCCCCAAGAGCGACCATGACGATCGTCAGCTGTGATCCTGTGACCGGCAGCTTGCTTCCTACTTTGTTTACTACCGTTAGATTCATGGAACCTTGCGTCGCATCTGTCTCCAGCTTATTATCTTTTTCGGAAGATGCACCATCATAGAATTCTTTAAAATGAGCAGTTGCCTCCAGCTTCTGCAGGATCTTATCCGTTGCGCCTTCGCCGGCTACGTAGCTGTTTCTATCGTTCGTATAGGTCGGTCTTACCGTCAATACGATCGGGTCCAATAATTTCCGGTATCCATCCGGTGCATCTACCTCCGAAAGGTAATACACACCCTGATCGAGACCATAGATCGTGAAATTGCCATCCAAAGGTGTGACGATCTCGACGGCTTCCTTCGGCTGTGTCCCACCGTCATAATCATTACCGCCTACAGAATCACGGTTGATCACGTTATAACCGTCAGGAGTACGTTTCAGATATACTTCCTTCGTACAGTCCGCATCGCTGTACAGACGGAATCTTGCGTCCTTCAACGGTGCGTCATGGTCATTGACCTTCGATACGTTCAGCTTATAGGTGAAGCACACGACCGTATCCCACGGTGTCTCTCCGGTCTTTCCGACACCATCCACATCCGGGTCATTGGAGAACTCCAGCTTCACACTGTTCTCGAAGCCCGGTCTTCCGGTATCCTTGGCAGCCTCATCGTTCAGCTTGGCATCATAGCGAAGGACGATCTTCTGTCCATAGATGTTCTCCTTGTCTTTGTTCATGCCTTCCGGAAACTCGCGGTCTACGATCTTCTTCAGGTCTTCGATCTCTATCTTGAATGTCGTTCCTCCTACATTTTCCAATATGTTGTATTCGCTGGGATCGACATCATAGGTCTTCTTTCCATCCATAATCCGGATCTTCACGGTATCCGGATCAAAGGTCAGTGCTTTATCCATCTTGTCATGGAAAGCGAAGTAATAGCTGTGATATCCATTCATATCCGGTACAGCTGTATCATAACGATACGGAACGGTCTGACCGATCTCATAATCTGCGATATCGTTCCATCCATCTGCACCGATCTCTTCTTTGTGGTCATCCTCCAGGATCTTCTTCGTGATCGAAGGATAGTCGGATTTGATTTTTACAGCAGCATTCGGATTAGCCGTATTCACCATACACAGAGAGCTTGCGGAGTGCGTCCCTGCATTATCAGATATCTCATCGGTGATGTAGTATCCGAAATCCAGACCGTCGAAACGGATATTGCCGTTATCCATCGTTTGCGTGACATGGATATCGGTCCCTTGTTTCTTCTGGGCACGCAGCTCTGTCGTGATCTCTTCGATGAAATAGCGGAATTCGCTGTATCTTCCTTCCAACTTCTGTTCTGTCGCAGCGCCTTCTACCTTGTGGTGATTCAAGGACTGGATGTAATCCACTGCTTCATATTCCGTTACATCCTTTGCCGGTTTGTTCAGGCGTTTCCCGATGACCTTCTGCAGGACATCCTGATAGGCAGGTGTCCAGGTATAGTTCACACTTTCCAGATGCGCTGCATTCTTTACAGAGAACAGCTGATACAGACGAAACTTCTTTCCTATGAGCGATTGTCCTTCATTCGCTTCGATGGTGATGGCGGCACCGCCTTGTTTCAGATCCACGATACCACCCGGCGTCGTGATCTCCTGAGCTGCATGGATCACTAGACTAGTGATGGTCAATGCCGGAAGTGCACCGGATAACAGCATCCCTGTCGCCAGAGCAGGGATCCCCAGATATTTCATTACGTTCTTTTTATTCATTCTCTAACTCCTCCTCGTAAGCTTTTTCTCCCTAAGAACATCAAACCCATACCTATGATAAACATCGGGAACATGAGATCACTGCCTGTTTCCGGCAATTTGATACCTACCATATTCACGATCTCCATATGTACGACTCTTGTTTTCTTCGTACCCTCGATGCGGATAGCACCTGTCGTGACCGTATCTTTCGGTGTATATTTCTTACCGTCTACCCATAACTCGAACAGGTCATTGACCGGGGAAGAGACGGTCTCGATCTCATAGATATGCGGCTGTTTCGTATCCGGATCTAGTGGGATACGGTATCCATCCGGTGCTTTCGTTTCTTTGAGGTAATACTTCGTTCGATCCTTCAGTCCGGCAAAGCTCAATACACCGTTATATGAGGTCCTCTTTGCGACTACCTTCGTACAGGCTTTATCGCTGTATAGCGTAAATTCCGCACCGTCCAGCAGCTGCTTGTGGTCGTTGAGCTTCGTGATCTTCAACGTAAACGGAGATACCTTATCACGCACGGTTATGATGCCATCGAATGCATCTGTCTTCTGGAAGGTGATGCCTGTATTCGTCAGGTCTGTCAGTACCTTGACGCCCCCACCGGATACCACTTCAAAACGTACTTCGGTAGGATTGATATCATAGCCATCCATGACAGCTTTTTCCTTCAATTTATAGACGCCTGGACGAAGACCTACGAACTGGATGGAGCCGTTCTTATCTGTTTTTACTTCTGAGGTAGTTCCATTCGGTTTTGTGAAGGTGAAGATCGTATTTGGGATATTCAGCTTCGGTTCTTCCTGGACCTTATGGATCCGCAGCTTGATGATATCCTCAAGGACATTTTTTGAAACTGTGATGACGCTGGTCGTTTGTGCTGCAGGATTGATCGTCACATCATATGACTTAGGATCCAGGCGATATCCCGGACTGGCCTTCGTCTCTTTCAGGGTATATTTCCCCAGATAGAGACCTGTTTTCGTGGCATTACCATTCTTATCCGTGGTCAGCGTTGCGACCAAAGCGCCCTTTTTGTATTTTACGGATCTGTCAGCAGGATCCAGGATATTCTCTTTCGCCCGCAACTCATAGACAGCACCCTGCAGCGTTGCGTCTCCCTGTGGTTTTTTATTCGTCTTACTATCTGCCTTGGATAGTTTCAATGTGCCGGACTGGCGCTTATCTGTGCCTGTCACGGTAATGGTCTGGTTATTATTGGAGATCGTGACAGGGTATTTCGTCTTATTGAGCGTATATCCTTTCGGAGCAATGACCTCTTTTACATAATACTCGCCAACACGCAGATACCCGGACAGAGAATAACCGGATGCCTTCGTAACGAGTCGCTGGAGCTCCTGACCTTGTTGGTTGAAGATCGCATACGTCGCACCTGCGACTTGTTTCTTGGAATCCGTATCGACCTTACGGATCTGGACACGCCCTTTCTTCCAATTATTACGAGCAATGAAAGAGGCCGTCTTATTGGCAGATACACTTACCTTATGGATCGTCTTGTCCAGAATCAGATGATTCGGAACAGCGCTCTCCTGCACATAGTAAGTCGCAGGTGCAAGGTCATTTACTGTAACAGTACCATCAGAGCCTGTTTGGTAGGTTCCGATCGGGGAAGACATATCGGCATTTTTAGATACCTTGAAGGAAGTATTAGGAACCATATTCCCATCTTCATCCTGTTTCGTGATCTTTAGTGCACCATACTTGTTTGCACGAATATTCAATTTAAATCTTCCAGGATCTAAAATCATAGGCTTGATAATATCTTGTCCGCCTGATTTTCGATGAACGATAGATTGACCAATCATTTCTGGGCGTATTTTATTTAGAATATATGTGCTATTCTCAGCTGCAGTAGTTGATGCTGTTACTGTCAGTTTATTGCCGTTCCGCTTCACACTGATTCCTTTTGGAATACTTTCTTTACCTTTGAAATCGGAAAGAACACCGTTTGTGTCAGTTAAAGTTTTACTTTCCCCAACATTTAAAGTTATTTTTTGACCGCTGAAGCTTGGCATTACTTTCATCTTTGCGATGGCAGCATTGACTTCAGCTTTTCTTTTTCCATAATTGGGGACATTATGATCTGTAGGTTTATATCCTAGATATTCCCATACCATCAGCTGACCAACTGCATAATTCCATTTCGATTGATTCGTATTGACATATGCATAATACCAAATTTTAGATATTTGCTCTTTATCATATCTAGATACAGCATAGCCATTCCAGCCATTGATTACTTCCCAAGGCTCACTGCATACACCGACACCTTGTTCGACATGGATCTTTTCAATCTTTTGATGATCGAACCATGCGGTCTGTACAGGATTGTCAGGATTGTGTGCTTGTCCGCTATGCCAGTATCCGGTATCTTCCAGCTTTGTGACATTGGCTTTGATCGTTATCGTGGATAACATATTAGATCCACATAGCAAGATCGAAGCGAATATCATGATGATACTTTTTAATTTCTTCCGCATCTCGTTTTCCTCCATAAATTTTCACTTATTTTTTTATAGGTATACTCATACAATGACATATATGAAACCTTTTCCTGTATTCGCCTTACGCTGCGAGCAGCTGCGAGTCATATCTTACCTTGTAGTAATTCATATGGTCACCTCCAACAAAAAAAAGACGAACCTCTGTCCGTCTTGATTTTCTATTAACAAAAAAGAAGCGATACTTTCGCTTCTACATTTTTTAATACCAATAAATGCTATATTTTGTTGAGCCATCACTAAATTCCACATACGTACTACTCCAACCATTACAATTATAATAAGGGTGATTTTGGTCAGTCATAGATTGATCAAATATTTCATCAGCCCATGCTTCTGCAGCTCTTGGATCATCAAACAATGGAGACTGCATAGAAATCGGTAATCCTTGTTTCCTTCCATCATCTACGATATATGGCTCAGAAGGTGCTGGAGTAGGTGTTGACGGCTTTGCCTGTGAAGGAGCGGAACTCTGTGCTCCATTGGAACCGGAGGAGCTTCCAGTATTCGCAGTGCTGCTTCCTTGTCCTCCACTTGTCCCTGCATTTTGATTACCTGTAGATGGAGAGGATGTCTCTGATCGTTGTCCTGCATTATTGTTATTCTGGGCTGCTTCAGATTTCTGTCCTTCAGTAGTTGCTTTTGCCTTTTCTTTTTCCTTTACGATGACTTTGAATTTCTTCTCCGTCTTGTTTCCGTTAGCATCAAATGCTTTTACAATGACTTCATAAGTTCCGGCTTTCTTTGTGTTTAATTTTCCTTTATCAATGCAGTAGCCTGATTTTTTAGTTTCTTTATCACTGTATTTCAAAGCACCATCTACGGGATCCTTTACTGATTTTACATTGTCTTTCAGATTAAGTTTATCACCTGCAGTGATTGTGACTTTATCCTTCTTCAGTACAATTTCAGGTCTCTTTGTATCTTTAACTATGATCTTCACATCTTTCTGGATAGTCTTGTCCCCATCAGTAAATGTGACCTTCAAGGTCTGATTTCCAACTTTCTTTGCATTGAAATCCTGTACTTTATCTACTTTGATATTTTTATCAGATTTTTTTGCGTCAAAGAGTTTGTTGTTATCCAATGTATCGCCATACTCCACAGTCAGTTTATCAACCGTCTTTACCTTCAGCTCTTTACTGCAACCTGTCAATACGAGCGCTGACACTGCAGCGATACTTAATAATTTCTTCATAATATATTCCCTCCACTTTTCTATCTATTTTTAGTATATCACTATCGTAAGGGGATAACAATTACATATACCCTTCGATATCTCTTTTTATGTTAAATTCCTATTTGTTGATCAAATGTATCATTTCCACTTGCACATGACATGTACCAGTGATTGGTACGCTGAAGTGAAAAGTTAAATTCCACTTTCAAAAGGCGAATAAAAAATGTGGAACTTTCTTCTACAGAAGTCTATACAGAGCATAAATATAGCGTTAGAAAGGGTTTCAAATAGGTAGAAGTAAG
>NZ_JANGCA010000101.1:0-8181 GCF_024463855.1 Clostridium sp. DFI.1.208
GGAGTTTCCCAAACAAAAGGATATTAAGAAATAACCTGTGTTTACCTGCTTGCAAATTATTGTATTTGGATAAACGAGAAAAAAACTTTTTATTGACAGATATAATATCAGATATTATAATTGTCCGTAATTGAATAACTATCTTCAGGGCAGGGTGTAATTCCCTACCGGTGGTATAGCCCACGAGCCGAAAGGCATGATTTGGTGAAATTCCAAAGCCGACAGTATAGTCTGGATGAAAGAAGATGAAAGTAAGTTTATGCTTTTTTTGCGTGCTCTGGAATGATTTTATATTGTTTCAGAGCATTTTCTTTAATCGCATAAATCCTCTTTTGCATGTCTTGGATAGATTTTATTCAAGGCATGTATTTTTTTGGAGGTGTAAAAATGAGCGATACAGAATACATGAAATTAGCAATAAAACTGGCAAAAAAAGGTGCTGGCTATGTCAATCCTAATCCTATGGTTGGGGCAGTAATTGTAAAAGATAATCGAATTATAGGACAGGGATACCATGAAATCTTTGGTGGATTGCATGCAGAGAGAAATGCATTAAAAAATTGTAGGGAGTCACCTGTAGGAGCAACACTTTATGTAACACTTGAACCATGCTGTCACTATGGTAAGACACCACCTTGCACAGAAGCAATTATTAAAAGTGGCATTACAAGAGTAGTCGTCGGAACTTTAGACTGTAATCCTATTGTGTCTGGAAAAGGTGTAAAGGTACTTGAGGAAAACAACATTCAAGTTGTGATAGGAATTTTAGAAATGGAGTGTCAACAGTTAATCAAAGTTTTTAGAAAATATGTTACAAGGCATATTCCTTATGTTTTTATGAAATATGCAATGACAATGGACGGGAAAATAGCAACTTATACAAATCAATCAAAATGGATAAGTGGCGAAAAAGCGAGAAAACAAGTACATCAATTCAGGCATAAGGTTACTGCGATCATGGTAGGAGTGAATACCGTTATTCAAGATGACCCTTTACTGACATGCCGATTAGAAAACGGGGAAAATCCTATTCGTATCGTATGTGATACAGATTTAAGAACACCCATTACATCAAAAATTATCAAAACAGCGAATGACATTAAAACATATATCGCTACTTCTTCTATTGATGAAAGTAAGATTGCTCTTTACAGAAAATGTGGTTGTGAAATTATTTATACGAAGAAAAAAGGTAATCATATTGACTTAATGAATTTAATGCAATGTTTAGGAAATATGCAGATAGACAGTCTACTTTTAGAGGGTGGAAGTGCAATGAATTGGAGTGCTCTTGAGCAACAGATTGTTGATGAGGTGCAAATTTATATAGCACCTAAAATATTTGGTGGGAGTGCAAAAAGCCCTGTAAGTGGTCAAGGTGTTGCTTTTCCTAATGACGCCATTATGCTTAAACCATATGCTTTTTCTCAAGTGGGAAATGATTATTTCATAGAAAGCGAAGTGATTTATCCATGTTTACAGGAATAATAGAAGAAATCGGTAAAGTAGAAAGAATACAGAAAGATACTTGTAACTGTAAACTATCCATTAAAGCTTCAAAAATATTAGAGGATATACATTTAGGCGACAGCATAGCAGTCAATGGTATCTGCCTTACAGTTACTTGTTTCACTCGACAATCTTTTACAGTTGATGTGATGAATGAAACATGGAACAGAACGGCTCTTAGCCTGTTAAGACATGGAAGCCTTGTGAATTTAGAAAGAGCTATGCCTATGAATGGCAGGTTGGGCGGTCACATTGTTACGGGGCATATTGATGGGACAGGCAGAATATCGTCTGTGCGTAGAGACAAAAATGCGGTGTGGTATCAAATCAATACGCAAAGAGAAATCTTAAATCTAATTGTTGAAAAAGGTTCGATTGCTATTGACGGTATTAGTCTTACTGTCGCAAAAGTATCGAAAGCAGATTTTTCGGTATCCGTTATCCCTCATACTTTGGAGCAAACAATTCTCAAGAATAAACAAGTCGGGGATATGGTAAACCTTGAAAATGATATATTAGGGAAATATGTGCAGAAACTCATAGACAACAGCAATGAAACAGAGTTGTCGAAAGAGTTGTTATGCCGATACGGATTTTAGCAGAAAGGATAAAGGAATTATGAAATATCAAAAAATAAAAGAGGCATTGCAGGCGTTACAAGAGGGAAAACTTGTTTTGGTTATGGACGATAAAGAGAGAGAAAATGAGGGGGATTTAATTTGTTCGGCACAATTTGCGACAACAGAAAATGTTAATTTTATGGCGACTTATGCAAAAGGCTTAATCTGTATGCCTATGAGTGAAAGTCTGGCTAACAGGCTCATGCTTTCCCCTATGGTTGAAGATAATACAGATAACCATGAAACTGCCTTTACAGTTTCTATTGATTATAAGGATACTACAACAGGTATTTCTGCCGAAGAAAGAGGATTAACGGCTCGTATGTGTGTGACTGAGAATGTAAATCCCTTTGACTTTCGTAGACCGGGGCACATGTTTCCTCTGATTGCAAAGAACGGAGGTGCTTTGGAAAGAAATGGACATACAGAAGCAACGGTTGACCTATTGAGGTTGGCTGGCTTAAAAGAATGTGGCTTATGTTGCGAAATTATGAATGAAAACGGGAAAATGATGAGAACACCTGATTTAATTCAGTTTTCTCAAACACACCATATACCTACCCTCACAATTAAAGAATTACAGGAATACAGAAAAGTATATGATTTGCTTGTAGAATGTGTTTCGGTTGTAGAAATGCCTACAAAATATGGGAATTTCAAAGCACATTGTTATATCAATAAATTGAATGGAGAACATCATGTTGCATTGGTTATGGGAGATTTGAATAATGGAAACGATGTGCTATGTCGTGTCCACTCAGAGTGCTTAACAGGAGATGCCTTTGGCTCTTTACGCTGTGATTGTGGACAGCAGTTAGATAAAGCAATGAAAATGATTGCAGAAAATGGTTCTGGTGTATTGCTTTATATGCGACAAGAGGGACGAGGTATCGGGCTTGTCAATAAACTAAAAGCCTATCATTTACAGGATAACGGTATGGATACACTTGACGCCAACCTTGCATTAGGATTTCAAGGCGATTTAAGAGAATATTATATCGGTGCACAGATTTTAAGAGATTTGGGAATAAAATCATTGCATTTACTTACAAATAATCCTGATAAAGTTTATCAGTTAGAAGATTATGGAATGAAAATTTCAAGCAGAGTACCGATTGAAATAGAAGCAAATCCTTATGATAGTTTTTATCTAAAGACAAAGAAAGACCGAATGGGACACATTTTGAATATGGAGGAAAAATAAATGAACACTTTTGAAGGAAATTTAGTAGCAGAAAATATAAAAATCGGTATTGTTGTAGCAAGATTTAATGAGTTTATAACTTCTAAGCTATTAGCAGGTGCATTAGATAATTTGAAAAGAGAAAATGTTGGTGAAAAGGACATAGAGGTAGCTTGGGTTCCGGGAGCATTTGAAATACCTTTGATAGCGTCTAAAATGGCAAAAAGTAAAAAATATGATGCGATTATTTGTTTGGGAGCAGTTATTCGAGGTAGTACAAGCCATTATGATTATGTGTGTAGTGAGGTATCAAAAGGAATTGCTCAAATCAGTTTAAATACCGAAACACCAGTTATGTTTGGTGTTCTTACGACAGATACGATTGAACAGGCGATAGAACGAGCTGGTAGCAAAGCAGGAAATAAAGGCTCTGAATGTGCACAGGGAGCTATTGAAATGGTAAATCTAATTCGTGCATTAGAGGTATAATATGATTGGGGATTAAAAGGTAAAGCGAAAAAGCATAATAGGCGGAGTGATCCAGACACGGCGGTGGGAAAATCTCTTAGATTTTTCCACCGTTTTTAGTGGCTGGTTCACTCCGGCAGTTGAGCGAGCTTGCGAGCGAACAGTAAGCCCCCGTTATCTAACAAGGGGGGCACAAAAAACAAGAAACAATATACACTACTAAGCGGAAAACGCTGTATTTACAAGGTAAAATCGCTTTTAATAGGGTGTTAACTAAAAAGCACTCATTTAATACATAAAAATTGAATAAGACATAGGAAAGACAGTTGATTTCAAACGAGAAATTGATTGTCTTTTCTTTTGCGGAAATTTAAGTATAGGCAATTATCAAATATGGTAGTTGCCTTTTTTGATTGGAGGAATTGAAGAATGAATGATAAAAACTTTATAGAAGAATTAAGACAAAAGCGTGAAGAATATGGAGTAACACAAAGAAAACTTGCTGTTGCCTGTGGTATCAGTCGTACATATTTTAACCAGATAGAGAATGGGACTGTTGTTCCCTCTGCTGAACTAAAACAAACGATAGAAAAACAGATTGAGCGTTTCAATCCGCAAGAACCACTATTTCTGTTGATTGATTACTTCCGTGTCCGCTTTCCTACGACAGACGCATTAAAGATTATTCGTGAAGTATTACAACTAAAAGCCGATTATATGCTTTATGAAGATTTTGGAAAATACGGATATGAAAGCAAATATGTTTTAGGCGACATCAACATCATGTGTTCCATGCAAGAGCATTTAGGTGTTTTATTAGAACTAAAAGGCAGAGGGTGTCGGCAAATGGAAAGTTATCTATTGGCACAGGAACGCTCATGGTATGACTTTATGCTGGATTGTTTAACGGCAGGTGGTAAGATGAAACGACTTGACTTGGCAATCAATGATAAAGCAGGAATATTAGATATTCCAAAGTTAAAGGAAAAATACAAGGCTGGCGAATGTATCTCCTACTTTCGTATGCAGAAAGATTACAGCGGTACGGAAAAATGTGGTAGCGATTTACCAAAGAATACAGGAGAAACCTTATATCTCGGTTCAACCAGTAGTGAGTTATATATGTGTGCCTATCAGAAAAATTACGAGCAGTATGTCAAAAATGGCATAGAAGTTGAAGATACAGAAATCAAGAACCGTTTTGAAATACGCATGAAGAATGAACGAGCCTATTATGCGGTTGTAGATTTACTGACCTATCGGGACGCTGAACGCACCGCTTTTTCTATCATCAATCATTATGTCCGCTTTGTTGATAGAGAAGATGATAAACCGAAAAGTCAATGGAAAACAAATGATGATTGGGCATGGTTTATAGGGGAAAATAGAGAGCCGATACGATTAACGACTAAACCAGAACCTTATACTTTACAAAAGGCATTACATTGGTTACAAAGACAGGTTGCACCAACCATAAAAATGGTACAAGCATTAGACAGAGAAAATCATACAACGATACTGAAAGATATGATTGAGCAGGCAGAACTCAAAGATAAGCATAAACACTTATTACAATTAGAAAAATCAACCATAGAAGAACGCATAGATACCGCTGTCCCACAAGAGAATGACGGTATTTTTTAATTTCTTCAAAATATCTGCAACAAAACATCAACTTGTGTACAGATATGGTACGAGAAAAGGAAATCTAACTTTTTTTGAAAATAGGTCATCAAATCAAGGTTTCCATTCCCTATATGGAGTGAAAGAAGAAAAGTTTTGAAAAAATGTCGGAAATTCAAGATGAGTGGACAGTGTTATGTGAAAGAAGACAAAGTATCTTCAATTTGTATTCAAACAGGTATTAGCAGTTGAGTGTTGATGTGAAAAGAAGAAAATATTTTCATTCTCAACTTAACATTTGGTAGTTGTCGTTCCCTATATGGAGCAAACAAAATCTTTCATTTCATAGTTGGCAGTAACGGTATTGCATAGGTAGTTAGGGTGTGAAAAGAAATCTTTTCATCATCAACTTAGCAGAATGACAATTTCTTTCCCTATATGGTACAAGAAAAGAAAAAAGTTTTGAATATTGGTTACGCTTTTACTCTTTTCCAACGCGATATATAGGAAAGATGATTTTCTTCTTTCAATCGCTCTTTGACAACTGAATAAAGCAATTCAATACCTTTGACAGACAGCGAGCCGTTGAAACAGATACGCCATGACCTTTCTCCTGCAAAAGTGAGCGACAACCTATCTGTGTTCTTGTAAAAGATTTGTCCTCTTTTATCGCCATGACCTGTGCTGTCAGATAATGATACTCCCGTACAGCCACAGCTTGAGCGTTAAAAGCGTCGCACGCAATGGGTACGGCTACATAAGAACTATGCAGAGGTGGAAGTCCTGTGGGCTATGACAAAAGCCGTTGAATTGCTTAGAAAGATTTTACAGAAAGGGGGTATGTGTTATTGATAATGCTGTAAAAACAATTCAAAAGAAAAATAACAAGTGTGGCATTGGCAACAGAGGAAAGACAAAGATTGTTGTAAAAGAGCATTTCTCCGAAAAGGGAAAGACAATGGAAGAACTTCTAACTGATGTCATGTTGGAAAAAGCAAAGCAGACAATCGCATAAAATCGGTGCAGTTGTAAGAAATAGATTGAATGACAAAAAGTACCCGTGTTATACTTTACTTGCAAGCAGGTATTGTAAACACGGGTTAGTTATAAAGGAGGATAACTGACAATGAAACAACAGATTTACAATACTGCACTTTATCTTAGGTTAAGCCGAGATGATGAATTACAGGGCGAAAGTTCCAGCATTACCACACAAAGAAGTATGTTGCGTCTATATGCAAAAGAACATCATTTGAATGTGATTGATGAATATATTGATGACGGCTGGTCGGGAACAAATTTTGACAGACCGAGTTTTCAAAGAATGATTGAGGATATAGAGGCAGGAAAAATCAACTGTGTTGTAACAAAAGACTTATCACGACTTGGTAGAAATTATATTATGACAGGACAATATACAGAATTGTATTTTCCCAGCCATAATGTCCGTTACATAGCGATTGACGACGGTGTGGACAGCGAAAAAGGCGAAAGTGAGATTGCACCATTTAAGAACATCATCAATGAATGGGTGGCAAGAGATACGAGCCGTAAAGTGAAATCAGCCTTTAAGACGAAATTTGCAGAGGGTGCGTATTATGGGGCTTATGCTCCGTTAGGATATAAGAAACACCCCGACATCAAAGGGAAACTGTTGGTTGATGAGGAAACAAAATGGATTGTTGAAAAAATCTTCTCTCTAGCCTATCAAGGTTACGGTAGTGCCAAAATCACAAAAATACTGCGAGAAGAAAAAGTCCCGACAGCGTCTTGGTTGAATTTTACAAGGTACGGTACTTTTGCTCATATCTTTGAGGGAAAGCCCGAAAGCAAGCGTTATGAGTGGACGATTGCTCATGTAAAGGCGATATTGAAAAGTGAAGTCTATATCGGAAACAGCGTTCATAATCGACAATCAACCGTTTCTTTCAAAAGCAAGAAGAAAGTACGAAAGCCCGAAAGCGAATGGTTTCGAGTAGAAAACACGCACGAACCGATTATTGACAAGGAAGTGTTCTATCGTGTGCAGGAGCAGATAAAATCAAGGCGTAGACAGACAAAGGAAAAGGCAACGCCGATATTTGCAGGGCTTGTCAAGTGTGCGGATTGTGGCTGGTCTATGAGGTTTGCGACAAATAAGGCAAATAAAACACCGTATAGTTATTATTCTTGTAGTTTCTACGGACAGTTTGGCAAAGGTTATTGTTCTATGCACTATATCCGCTATGATGTGCTGTATCAAGCTGTATTGGAACGATTGCAGTATTGGGCTAAGGCAGTACAGCAGGACGAAGAAAAGGTATTGAACAAAATACAGAAAGTCGGCAATGCAGAGCGAATACGGGAAAAGAAGAAAAAGGCAAGTGCCTTGAAGAAAGCCGAGAACCGACAAAATGAGATTGACCGTTTATTTGCAAAAATGTATGAAGATAGAGCCTGTGAGAAGATAACGGAACGAAACTTCATCATGCTGTCGGGGAAATATCAAAAAGAGCAGATAGAACTTGAACAGCAGATAACCAACCTAAGAGAAGAATTAAGTAAAATGGAACAGGATATGATAGGTGCTGAAAAGTGGATTGAGTTAATCAAGGAGTATTCCGTACCAAAGGAACTGACAGCACCGTTATTAAATGCAATGATAGAAAAAATCCTTATTCACGAAGCAACAACGAATGAGGAGAACGAAAGAATACAGGAAATAGAGATATACTACCGATTTATTGGAAAAGTAGACTGATAAAGAGGGTTCATATCTTTAACTAAGGGAAACTGGTA
>NZ_JANGCA010000102.1:0-8093 GCF_024463855.1 Clostridium sp. DFI.1.208
CGGTGACAACGGCATCCTCCACCTGTTCCACGATCGTATCCCCATTGCTTCGACGGATGCGGAAATATCCTTCATCATAGCCGTCACCGGTAAAGCTCATCATGACCTTGTTTCCGATATCGCTGTCGGTAGTGCCAAAGGTACTCAGCGCCTGCACATCGAGGCTGGATTCATCGAACAGCTCATTTTCCGTTGTCGCGATCGTACTCGCTGCACTTATATCCGATGGTGCATAGACGCTGGTCCCCAAGAATCTCGCATACAGCTTATAGCTGCTCCTTCGATCCAGCTTTCTAAACCAGTTCTCTTCAAAATCCTTCTCCTCCTGCCAGGTGATGTCCGCATCGATCGCCGTACCGTCCGCCTTCACCTTCTGATAGCCGACCTGTACCTGCGGTATCTTGTCCATCCCTTTCGGATTATAGTTCGATGGTGCCTTGAACTGGATGCTGTTTCCATTGATCTGCAGGATCTGTGGCGCATCCGGTGTATTCTGTGCTGCCTTATGATCGACATAGACACTGTCGGTTATCGACTCTCCGCTGAACTGTCCGCTTGGCGCTGCCACATATACTGCATAGATATAGCATTCAAAATCCGCCTCCTGCGTCTGATAGCTGCTTGTCGTACCCGGTGCGTCCTTCTTCACAAGGACAGGGTCCTTCCCCTCCTTCTTCCGATACCAGTAGAAGGTACCGGACTTATCATCCGTTCCCTGATATTCCGCTGTCAATATATCCAGCAGACTGTAGGTAGCGGAATGTGTGATGGAGGAATTTCCCTTGATCAGTGTTCCCTCCAGCTTATCTGGTGTTATGAATTCCACCTGTCCGCTATAATCATCGACACCGGTCAGCGTCGCCTTCAGATGATAGTCGGTATATTTCAGAGGGACCTCGAAGGTGGAATATGACACATCGTCTTTGACCTCATCCACGCGTCCCAGTGCTTTCAGCTCCGCATCGATGTTCTGCCAGGAAGCAGCATTTTCCGGAGTCTTCGTCACGTAATACCTCCATGTCGCTGTCGGTGCCTTGCCATACAGGGAATACTGCAGGGTCTTCTCCTGCAATGTCTTCCACACTACGCTGCTGTCGCTCTCCTTGATCTGCCCGTCTGTTCGAGGGTTCCGTAATAGAGGCTCCTTTGCGCTCAGCTTCCCACGCGTGGAATTGATCTCACTTGCGACATTGGTATTCGTCTCCAGCCTTGCGGCATAGACGACATAGGTCCTATTGGCAGGCACTCTGATCTCCATAGAAGTCTCTGCCTTCAGCCAGCGCTCCACATTGTTCCTATCATCACTGAGCCTGCCCTCCTGCTCTACATCCTTCGCTGCCTTCAGAGTCGGTAGATTGTCATTGGAGGCAAGACGGAGATAGTAGTAGACATCATCCACTTCACTGCTTTCAAGCTTCAGGATACTTCCTTCCCGGGTATCATCCTCTGCATCCGCCGTAACGACAGGCGCCTTCGGTACCTCGTATGCCTTTTTGAACACCCTGCCGAAGCTACGTGTCACACTTCCCTGAAAACCGCTGCCTTCCTCTGCCGTATAGGTCACGGTCACCTCCGGATTTCCATCCACCGGCTCGATATACAGCTTATTGGAATTTCCACCCTTTTCTGCAGGGACTGCCACATCATCCAGCTTCCACTGCCAGCTTCCTTTGGAATCATCGCCGCTGTATGGATATTTCCCTTTTTCATAGGTGACCTCCAGCGTATCCTCTACACCGGTCGTCCCGGTATATGTGATATTTCCCGAGAGTGTCGACTGCAGGGTCCTCGATGTGATACCGCTCGACCAGTCGCTGGCATCGTACCCGGTCCTGGTAGCTTTTCTCACATAGAGCGTATACGCTGAATCACGGATCAGCGGTGTGATCGACACCTCTTTCCCCCAGGCTGCCGTTACGGGATAAGGCGTGATGGTACTATCGCCATCCTTTTTATACCCGAACTCATAGATATCATCACTGGAGTCGGAGACCTTGACTCCTATACTGTATTCATCCACTGTGCCGAGAGCCGGAAGGACACTACCGATCGTCTGGGAATCATTCTTTATGCTGGTACTCGTAGCCATGCATTCATCCTTATAATCCCCGGTACCGATATAGGAGGCTTTGATCTGATAACCGGAATCCTCCGGTACCAGCTTATATGTGATCGTATGGGTATCCGCACTGGTCGTCGTAGGGAGCAGTGTATTTGAAAGATCTGTACCTACACGCTCCAGGACCCACATACCAGTCTGATCCTTCGTATTATCATCCTTATGAGATGCTGTGAAGGTCAGGGTCTGATTGACCCTTGCAGTACCGCTGACTGTGACGGTATTATCCTGTACACTGGAGCGGTCTGTCGTCATCTGGACGGCAGGAGACCAGCCACTAGGCTCATAGAGATCCTTTCCTGCTCTTCTCACATAGATGTAATAGGTCGTATTGCGTTCAAGTCCGGATATGGTGACCGGTGTATCCGCTGCGACACCGCCGCCGGACACAGGCTTTATTTCCTCACTCGCACTCTTACGGTAACCGAATTCATATGTAGTTCCGGCTTCCACGACACTCTCCTGTACCTGTAGGGAGTGATCCTTCTTTGCGGCTGTGATCTCGACAGGTGCCTGAGAAGGCGCCTCCTGTGAACGCTTCAATATCGGATCGGTCTCGATGGAGACAGACTTGTCAAAATCCGTATCTGCCAGGGCGGAATATGTGATCTTTATTTTAGAGCCGGCATCCGCGTCCGTCAGCTCATAGGTCAGACCATAGTCTGTAGAGGTCTTCGGCGTGAGTGGGGTGATCGTTCCATCCTTCGTCCTCTCGATTTTCCAGCTTCCCTTTTGAAGATTGGTATCTGCGATAGAAGCGGTAAGGGTACTTCCTGCATTGATGACGCCGTTCAGCTTGATCGGGCCTTCGATGTCGGTCTTCTCAGTCGTTATCTTACAGGCCTCACTCCATGCACTCGGTTCATAAGAACCATCTGCAGCACCGGCGACTCTTGCATAGAGCCAGTAGTCCTTGTTTCTGGATAAACCGGTGATCTTGAAATCGGATGTAGAATGACCGGCAATGATCTTATCTCCGGAAGAAGAAACAGCATACGCGTATTCATAGTCAGCTCCGCTGATTCCGTTTGCCTTGACCGTTACCCCATTATCGCTTTTCTCAGAGGTCGTCAAGCCGTCCGGTCTTACAGACGTAACTGCGGCAGTAAAGCCGGAGGACATGGTCGCATAATTCGGTGCACCAACATCGACGTTGATTTCATAGCCGATATCGGAAGATTTTAATGTATAAGTACTATTTGTAGCACCTGAAATAGCTTCTCTTGAAACAGTCCCTGCTTTTCTTCGATACCACTGGAAAGTAGTGGCGCCAGAAGCATTGGCTGTCAACACCTTACCAGGATTCGTTGTGCCATTAACCGTTACATCGTTTACGTTTAGCGCATTTACTTTCTTTTTTACTGTAAAGTCATAGGTATTGGTTGCATATCCACCATTCTCCGTATCATCGTAGCGAATGGTTATTTTAGCTGTTGTGCCAACTGCTCCTACCGGTAGTATCGTCCCACCAGCCGTTATCTTCAAAACACTCGCACTACTTGTTGAATATGTGAAACCTTTTGTCTGTAATTCATTAGGTATTTTAACAGGACCGTACAGGTTTCCCACTGCCAGATTACTACTGCTAGTTGCATTATCAATAGAAACAAATGCCATTCTGGTAGCCCCATATAAATTAGCAATTTTATTATCCTGAAGCCATGATAACAAGGGGTAATAACCATCTTTATAAACCCACGCAGAAGTGCCAGAAAATGATGTCTTTAAACCGTTTCCTACCATTTCTTGTGTAGTTTTAGCAGTTCCTCGTGTAGCCTTTGCATTGCTTTGATTTACAATAAACTGTCCCATAATGTTACTATCAAAGAAGTTATTTTTTATATTTGTTGTATTCGTTGTATTAACACTTCCAAAAATACCTCCAGAAGCACTATATGCATTACTGGTTTCAGCTTCCTGTTGAACTTTACTGGCAGTGTAGTTTCTTTGTACATAGTCTTTACCAACACGTGTTCCATATCCAATATATCCCCCTGCTGATTGTGCACTATGTCCATAAACAATAGTTCCGATTGAATAATTATCATAGAATTTATTTGAGCTCGCAAAACCAACAAATCCTCCAAGTGAGCCTACTCCTGAATAAGAAACGCTACCTCCGACAGTTCCACATTCGGAGATTTCAACAGTATTGACATCAACACCGTTATCTGGACCTGTAGAGCCTGCAATGAATCCTACATTTCCATAGGATGCAAGATTAGAATCAACAGCAAAAACACGATTGACTTTTACATAATTTTCTAGCCTTCTTGCTATTACACCAACATTTTCTTTCGTCTTATCTGAGTATGTTAAATTCGCATTCTTAAGTATCAAATTTTTTATTACGGCATAATTTGAACTTGTTCCTTTAACATTATCAAAAAGATATACAGGAAGGTAATTGATAACATGACCATCCCCATCTAAAGTTCCAGAGAATGACGTTGTAGGTACAGTAAATTTAGTACTGCTTGTAAAGCTAATATTATTTGTAATAACGTATGTACCTCCTCTATTCGTATAATTATCTGTACCTAAAATGAAATTTTTTAAATCTGTTTCATTCTTTATGGAAGTTCCATATTTATAAAGAATCTGATCACTTGTATATTTTTTACCTGATGAAATAGCATTTAAATTTACATCTACATACAGCGCTATATTACTTGGCACTGTTAATTCTGCATAGATGTGCTTTCCATTATGCTGGCTCCAGTTTTCTTCCGTAGTGGTCATTGTATTGCCATTATAAGTACTATTTGTATGAAGCGTTGGAGAGGATTCATTGATATACATCTTAAAGCGCCCTTTCAAGTCATCGCCATTGCCAATCCAGTTTTCAACTGTCGCTGTGACCTTTGTTCCGGAATAAGCGGCATCGTTTCCTTCCCCATCCTTTGTATCTGACTTGATTGAAATTTTTTCATCATATATCTTTTTCACATAGGTAGCTGCCATCTTCTTGATACTTTCGCCACCATATCCAATGTCACTGTTTGGCACGAATTCTGCTTTGATGTAGTGTTTCCACATATCCTCGCTGATCGTCAATGTACTCGTGTCACTGTCTATCGTTGGGCTGTATCCACTTGCTAGCTGTTTCCATTTCGCCGTATCATTTATAGATGGCGCAGCATCTGTTCCTGTAGTACCGCAGTCTGTTGTGCTCATATACCATTTCCACGTACCCTTATTGTTGTTCGCATCTTTTAATGTTGCGCTCACAGTCTTTCCTACGACTTCATTTCCCGTAAATGCGATTGTTCCTGACTGTGTTACCGGACCCAGCTCCACACTTTTGCTTCTGACATTACTCACCTGTGTATCTGCTGTTTCCTGTTTCACAATATATAATGTGTAAACTCTATTTGCCTCAAAATAGGCTTTCTCATAGTCCTGTATGAGCTGAAAGTTGGTGGAAGGTACCTTCGTCCAGCCTGCCGCTGTCATCGCACTCTCTGTTGTTCCTTCCGGTGCATTCGGTGCTGGTATGGTATCCTTTTGCACGCGATACCATACGTTCTCCTTCGTATTCAATTCAACATTCGTTTGCAGGTGATTATCTATATCACTTATCTGTGTAAATGTTGTGATCTCCGGGTCTGTTGCCACATTCTTTTTGATACTGCTGGTAACTGCTTCCTTATCGCCTTTAAAATCTCCAGCTCCCGTGTATACTGCCTTCAGCTTCTTTCCGATATCGCTTCCTGTCGGTGTATATTTTGATATCGTTTTATTGTTTGTGATACCGGATGTGATCTGAACATAACTGCCGTTATTTTCACGATACCATTTCCAGCTTCCGTTCGTATCATCCCCTGATGGGATATAATTGGCTTTATTGTAGCTGGCTGTCAGCTCTTTTCCTGCCGTATCGATACCATCAATGCTCACATACCCCAGAATGCCGGTCAATTCCGTTTTCATTTCCAGATTCAGCAGGCACCATGCACTTGCTTCATAGTTATCATCCTTGGCTCGGCGCACCCAGATGTAATAGGTCGTATTACGATCCAGTCCTGTGATGGTTACATCCGCCCCTTTGTATGCTTTGGTATCTACCAGCTTATTCGTGGGAGCGTCCTCGTTATTTTCTTTTCCATACTGGAATTCATAAACGACACCCTCATCCGCATCCTCCCCCATCTTAAATGTCAGTGTGGTATCGGTCTGCGTTTTTCTCTGCGGACTGACGGTCGGCGCATCGTATTGATCCTTTGTATATTTCTGTACTTCTGTAGAGGTTTCTGTGATGCTGCCACTAAAGCCCTCTGTCGGTGTAAAGGTGACCTTGTAGGTGGTTCCCACAGCCTCTGTTGCCGGGATCATATAATAGGTTGAATCCTCCCCCTGTGGGAAGTAGTTCGCGATGTTGCTTTCTACACCGTTCTGTACCTTCGTCCACGTCCAGGTACCCTCTTTCGTGTTGACACCATCCAGTTGTACGATAAGTTTTTCTCCCTGGATCGGATTCGTAGCACCGGTATTTGCATAAGTGAAATGCATACTTCCCTGTAATGCCGTCTGCTTTGTTGTTACGTCGATGCTGGTATCAATCAATGACCAGTCTGACTTGTAATGTTCTTCCTGCTCTGCGTAACGAAGAAAGATGTAATAGGTCGTATTTCTAGTCAATCCGGTTAATGTTGCTTTTCTGGTAGTTGTTGAGGTTGACGGTTCATATTCCACAACTTTTCCTGCTTCACGATATTCCACAGGTACTCCATTTTTACTTAAAGAATAACCTATAATGAATTTTTCGTTATTTCCCAAAGCACCTTCGGATTCATCCTGCAATGGCAGTTCCACAGTGATACTGGAATCTGTCGAAGTCGCTTTGTTTTTGATTATCATATTGACCGGTGCAGAGACCTCCGCTTTCTTAACGACCTCGCTCTGTGCACTGATCTCTCCGCTATAATTCCCGGTTCCTTTGTACACTGCTTCCAGCTTACAGCCGATCGTATTCACATTACCGACGTAATAGGTAGAGCCCGTTCCCACCTGTACCTTGCTACCGTCCGGTTTGAGCCAATTCCATACCCAGCTTCCGGTTTCAGAAGAGACACCATTTTTCCTGGTGGCCTTGAGTGTTTCTCCATATGCCGTTGATTTGTTCTGATTCACTGTGATTTCCACTGTCCCTGTCACATGCGGAAGGTCAGTTTCCACCTGAGCCTCTACATCGCTCCATACGGAATCCTCATAACCGTCTTCACCGATTTGGCGTACCTTGATGTAATAGGTGGTCAAGGATTTCAATCCTCTGATAGTCACTTCGTTATTTCCTCTGGCCAACGTATCAAATGGTGTGGGTTCTCCAGCTACACCATCTTCAATAAACCCAAACTGATACAGACCTTTGGTATAGGAATCCGGCATCTTTACCGTTACAGAGATATCATCTTTACTGACGATTTCCGGTGCTTCTGAAACCTTCTCAGTCTTTGCCTTTTTTACCTCCGTATCCATAGCCGCCTTGACAGCGCCGCTCGCTCCTCCGTCTTTTTTCGCAGTTGCTTTCACATAGATGAGCTGATTTACATCCTTGCCGCTCAGCAGATAGCTTTTTCCTGTACCAAGGATCTTTTCATCATGATCGCTTCCATCCGCATTTTTCTGATGCCAGGTATATGTAACATCCGCATCGAATTTGTCCTGTGTAAGCTTTGCATACAGCTGGTTTCCTACTACCATATCAGCTGCGCCCGCTTCTTCGCTCAATGCACTGTTCCTATAGATCTTGATGCCGTTCAGTTCTTCCTTTATGACCGTCGAACTGGCTCTCGTTACTGTTCCCTTGTAGCTTTGATCATCACTTACGGTAAAGGTTGCACGTATGAAGTATCCGCTGTCATCTGTTGTCGGTGTATAAGTACTTGTTATACTGTTCGTATCTGCATTGCTTTTCAGTTCTTCCCAGCCGCTGGATAAGGATTTGCTCTTCTCCCATGTCCAGCTTCCTTTT
>NZ_JANGCA010000103.1:0-7734 GCF_024463855.1 Clostridium sp. DFI.1.208
AGGAAATTTCTTATTGTGAACTTCCAGAAATCGTCGTGGAAAAACTGGCAGTCTGGGACGAATACGAAAGCGATTATACCGCCTTTGATGTATGTGGTATTGAGGTTCGTGTCCTTGATGATGATTTGGCAGAAGCGATTAAGTATCTGTCTGAAAAAGACAGAGAAATCTTGTTGATGTATTTCTTCTTAGGCATGAGCGATACAGAAATCGGCGACAGATTAAAGATTAACCGTTCAACGTCGTTCCGCAGTAGGAAGAACTCACTTGAAGAAATCAAGAAAAAATTAAAGGAGAACATGAATGATGAATAACACACGCCCGTCATTTTACCTTATCTCGTCGGCTGTGGACGGCAACGTAAATTCGATTGAAAAGATACTGGCATTGTATGACCCGTACATATCAAAATGTTGTTTGCGTCCGTTCTACGACAGATATGGTAATGTCTGCATAGTCGTAGACATGGAATTAAAAGGACGTATCAGAGAAGCACTTATTAAAATGATTTTGGACTTTGATATTCCTTTAGAAACCGAAGAATAAGAAGCAGTAACCGCAGAGCATGATTTGTTCAATCCCCTCTTTCCTGCTCTGCCCCCTGCTTTTACATGAAAGCAACACGCTTTCGCCACAGCTCTTTGACAACTGAATAAAGCAGACAGATACGTTTGTGAGATAGTGAGCCACGGGGACTGTACGCCACGACCTTTTCAAAAGAAAGCGAGCGACCCACGCAGTGATCCGAGAGCGACTGTTGGAAAAGTCGTTTTGCCACGACCTATCCTCACAGAATAATGATACGTCCGCATGGTGCGGTTCTGCCCACAAGAATGGGAATAGTTGAGATACTAACGGAGCTTTCCAAAGCCGTCTGCCTGCTTGTAAAAAATGACACACAGTAAAGGGGGTGCATAGATTATGAACAATACTGATGTGCCTATCTGGGAAAAATATACGCTGACGATTGAAGAAGCGTCTAAATACTTCCGCATTGGCGAAAAGAAATTGCGTAAATTAGCCGAAGAAAACATTGACGCTGGCTGGGTTATCGTGAATGGTAACCGTATTCAGATTAAGCGAAAACAATTTGAAAAAATCATAGATACATTGGACGAAATCTAATGTCATTGAGCCGTAGATATGGTATAATAAATGTAGCGTATCACGGCTCATTCCATGACGGAAAGGAGCTTTACACTATGTCTAATGTGAAACGAAAAGACAGTAAAAATCGCAATTTGCGTAATGGAGAGAGCCAGCGAAAAGACGGAAGATACGTTTATAAATATACCGATATATACGGAAAGCCACAATTTATCTATTCTTGGAAACTTGTACCGACAGACAAGACACCTGCTGGAAAACGTGATGATATTTCATTGAGGGAAAAAGAAGCACAGATTAAAAAAGACCTTAACGACGGTATCGACACAGCAGGCGGTAAAATGACAGTCTGCCAGCTCTACGACAAGAAGAACAGCCAAAGAAAGAACATCAAGAGGGCTACTGAAAAAGGACGACAGTATCTTATGAATGCTCTGAAAAATGACCCATTAGGTATGAGGGCGATTGATACTGTGAAGCAGTCGGACGCTAAAGAATGGGCTATCAGAATGAGCGAAAAAGGATATGCCTATAAAACGATTGATAACTACAAGCGTTCCTTGAAAGCGTCATTTTACATGGCGATACAAGACGACTGTATCAGAAAGAACCCGTTTGAATTTAAGCTGAGTGATGTTCTGGAAGATGATACAGAGCAGAAAGTTATTCTTACACCAGAGCAGGAAGAGCGCCTGCTTGCCTTTATGGAAAAGGACAAGATTTACAGTAAGTATTATGATGAGGTTGTGCTTCTGCTGGAAACGGGACTTCGTATTTCTGAATTTTGCGGACTGACGACGCATATTGATATGCAGAACAGAATACTCAATATAGACCACCAGTTATTGAAAGATAGCGAAATGGGCTACTATATTGAAACGCCAAAGACCAAAAACGGAAAACGGGAACTTCCATTGACAGAACGGGCTTATCAAGCAATCCAAAGAATACTAAAGAACAGAGGAAAGGCACAACCGTTGATTGTAGGTGGTTACAGCAATTTCCTATTCTTAAACCGTGAGGGCTTGCCTAAAGTTGCAGGAAACTATGAGGGCATGGTGCGAGGACTAATTAAGAAGTATAACAAGTATCACACAGATAAGTTACCGAACATCACACCACATTCATTCCGACATACTTATTGTACGAATATGGCAAACAGAGGAATGAACCCAAACACTTTGCAATATCTCATGGGACACGCTAACATAACCATGACACTTGGCTATTATGCACACGGTACATTTCAATCTGCAAAAGCAGAACTGGAAAGACTGGCTTGTTAATATCGGAGCTTATATTTACTACTCATTTACTACTTTTGGTTGCATTTTCATGCTGGTAAATGCCAGCTTATGCAAGGTATCTTCCGAAAAGAAAATACCGATAAAGCCCTAAAATACGGGATATATCGGCATTTACCAACTTATGAAAAGATAATCAGAAATTTAGTAAGTTTTTTAGGACAAAAAAAGCATCCACGTATGAATCTACAAGGATGCTTTGATTGAACTAACCAGTAGGTGTATTCTAAGGAATACATCATCATAATACAAATATTAAGAAAAAATGTCAAGCAAATCATCTTTGAGACAGGGTAAAAATAGTAAATTAGATACTTTTGAAAGTAGATTCTATTTTCAAAAAATATTTGTCCCATTCAAGTGTTGATTTATGTAATTGGTTACCTTTGAATATAAATGACAATATTGTAAATACTAATGCCACCACACCTTTGGTTATTAAAACTTTTATGGAGAACAATTCCTGTTAGTAGTAAATCAGCTTTTAAATTGAGATTAGAACTAAAAGGAGATTTATCTTATGAAACAACAAAAAAAATTAAAAAGCAATTCATTATATTTTAAAAATAGGGTGTGTTATTTGGAAATATTAACTGCTTCATTTTTATATTCAAATCACAAATATTTTTTGACACAATTGCAGGCTCCGTCTGGACTGTGCCATTTTCTCTACTTTTAATCATATCTTCTTAGCCATAAGCTAGATTACCTCTGGTGTTTCAGGAAGACGCTCAATGGTAAGAGAATAAGTCAGTATGGCTGATATACATGATTATGGTAAGCAGAATGACGTTGAGGAGAATTGAGAAAAGAAGAATCTAGGGCTTCAAAATCACATTATATTAAAGAGGTTTTATTATTTTATTGCATCCAAGACAATTAGACTTCATCTACCCTGAAGTTCTGGTAAGCAGTACTAATTCAATATGTTAAGCTTAAGCGTAAGGAGGAATCAACAATGTGTACAGTACTGAGATTTAAACAATTTTTTGGAAGAAATTTAGACTACGAATTTTCCTATGGGGAGAAAATTACCGTTTCGCCCAGAAATTATAATTTTAAGTTTCGCCATACTAATAAACAAGGAAAACATTATGCTATAATAGGTATGGCATATATTGTAGGAGATTATCCATTATACTACGATGCCATAAACGAAAAAGGAGTAGGAATGGCAGGATTAAATTTTGTCGGAAATACATATTTTAATGCTCATGTAGATGGAAGGGATAACATTACATCCTTTGAGTTTATTCCATGGGTATTGTCTCAATGTGCGAATATTAAAGAAGTCAAGGAATTACTTGAACATACTAATGTAGTGAATACCGCCTTCAACAGTAAACTTCCACCTGCACAATTGCATTATATGATTAGCGATGACACAGACAGCATTGTTATAGAATGTATGAAAGATGGTATGCATATATATGATAATCCTACACATGTTTTAACCAACAATCCACCATTTAAAGAACAGATTTCTAGGTTGAATGACTACATGTATTTGACCAATAAGCAACCAGAAAATACATTTTCAAAGGATTTAAATCTTGCCCCGTATTCACGCGGATTTGGTGCATTTGGATTGCCTGGAGATTTATCAAGTCCGTCTCGATTTGTTCGTGTTGCCTTTACTCGATCCAATGCAACAAGCGACGAAAATGATTTGAGTCAGTTCTTTCATATCCTTGGATCAGTAGAGCAGCAAAAGGGACTTTGCGAGGTGAGTGAAGGTGAATATGAATATACCATCTATTCTTCTTGCTGCGACTTGTATAATGGAATATATTATTACACAACGTATAACGGACACCAAATTATAGGTGTGGATATGTTTAAGGAAGATTTAGATTCTGATAAAATCATATCTTATCCAATGATGGAAAAAGAAATAATCAGTTTTCAAAATTAGGTTGTATTCATTGTTTGAAGGTAATGGTTATATGCTATTATACGAGGGATTGTGTATGAAGTGTTTTAAGCAATTTACCAAAAACTCAAGAACGACTAAACAGTGCCCCATGTACTACCATAACTGAATATTTTAATATCTTAGCTCATATATTCTTCATGTTATGTGTGGGTTATTTTCTTGCTCTTTTTTCCGTATTGCCCAAAGGTATAGTCGGAATCTCCGTTTATATATTTCAGCGTTTGCGGAAAGAGAGCGAGATTAAGAACACATCTTCTTTTTAGCATATCATTAGAATACAGTTAATTGCTTTCACTTGTGAAGGTCATGACACAAAGGCTTATTCGTGCTCCTCTTTTTAAGAAAAATTGGAGAGCTCTTATCACACATATATTTCATCATGACACTTCACTTTGTCTATTTGGCCATTACATGGAGTTTTTAGATAGTTGAGGAGAGAATACAATGATAATGGAAACTGAATGTTTAAAGCAAATAACTTAAATAAGATATGAAAAGTGTGCTGAAGCCGAAATTGCTGATGAATTAGCAACCTACGATTACAAGAAAAAAACACGAAAACTGCTTGAATATCTGAGATGCAATGGCGTTATGATTGTGTATAATAAAAAGGAAAGAAATTGAAAAACAGAAATCTGATTTTATATTGCTGATTTACCTTTTTAATCATCTTTTTTATAATGTCTTCTAAAAGTAAATTATTTTCTGATGGAACATTTTGCTTTTTTCTTTTGTTTTTCCTTTGAAAAAACTTTCCTTGTAAACAATATAATATTTATTGACGAAGCACTTTACTTTTATGGTGAGGTGTTTTTTTATTTTTAGTGTTTCATATATTACTACATCAAAAAGGAGGACCAAGAAGTATGGCACAAAGTTATGGATATGTAAGAGTTTCAAGTATAGATCAGAATGAGGAACGACAAATAGTTGAGTTAACACATAGAGACGTAGTTCCTAGTAATATTTTCATAGATAAACAGTCTGGAAAAAGTTTTGAACGTCCGCAATACAAAAGACTTGTTAAAAAATTAAAATACGGCGATTTACTTTATATTCTGAGTATAGACCGTCTAGGCAGAAATTATCTGGATATACAGGAACAATGGAGAATTCTAACTAAAGAGAAAGGAATCGATATATGTGTGCTCGATATGCCCTTACTGGACACACGAAATGGAAAAGATTTGATGGGAACTTTCATTGCTGACCTTGTGTTGCAGATACTATCATTTGTAGCACAGAATGAGCGTGAAAATATAAGGAAAAGACAGGCTCAGGGTATTGCCGTTGCCAAAGAAAAAGGAATAAAATTTGGCAGACCAGAAATAGCATTACCAGATAATTTTGGAAAACTCGTTTCCGAATGGGAAAAGAAAAAACTTCCGATAGAGGAGGTGTTAAAAGTATGCGGAATAAGTAAAGCAACCTTTTATAGACGCTTAAAAGAATATAGGATGAAAAGCAAAGTGTCATAAAGTAGACCTTTTGACACCTCCTCTCTTCATCTATATTAAAACAAATTTACAAATTTTACCAGTGTTTTTTTATCTTTAAATAAGAATATCGGCATACATAAATAATTTTTATAACTTATTTCAAAAAGTCTACTTATTGATAAATTTAAGGAGGGAAATTATGCGAAAATTGAAAATGAGTAAACTTTTTAGTATTTTTCTTACATGTATCCTATGCTTATCGTTTTTGCCAACTGATTTAATGGCAATGAACGATGCTGATACAGTTAAAAACGGCTATTATAACGAGTCTAATACTTGGGTTGAGGGTGAATTGGATCAAGCATTACCAGAAGGTATCCATTCCGTTAACAAAACAGCTGTCAAAAGTGAAAACGACGACAACACTTACGATATTACTTTGGAAGTCGTAACAGAACAAAATCTAAGCAAGCTCACGAAGAAATCTGCAACGATCCTCGTGATAGATACATCAGGAAGTATGGGAGATTATCAACGATTGATAAATGCAAAGAACACAGCCAAGGAGTTCGTTAAAAAGTATGCAGGAGATGAGCCGGATAGTGGACGTTATCTCGCTATCGTGAATTTTGCTACTAACACGAATATTATCTTAAATTGGACGGATGTTTCATCTGCAGATGGGAAAGCGTCTGCAGATAATGCTATAAATCAATTATATGCGGATGGCGGAACAAATCTACACGCAGGTATCAAACAGGCTAGCCAACTATTTGATGATACTGCGATTCAGGATATTGAGAGCAAGAATACGATCGTACTGACAGATGGTGCACCAACTTATTATTTGAAGAACTGTACCTCTGATATCAATTGTATCTTTTATACACATGTAACCATCTCCAACACCAGATATCATGTAGGTGGTGACGGAGATAAAGGAAGTGAAACGATCAACGACGCTACTGCTGCTGAAGCAAAAACACTCAAAGGCAAATCAACTGTCTATACGATCTGTTACGGTGCGAGTCGTGAAATGACCTATCAGGGAGGACCAACAGTCTCTGCATATTTAAAAAACAATATTGCCAGTGAAATGAAGAATGCTTATGATGCAGATGATTCTGATGATCTGGTGGATGCGTTTAAGGCGATTACAGAAACGATCACGAGCGGTCTTGACGGTAAAGGATTATCTGTATTCGATGGTTCTGCGCCATTCGTTTCAGTAAGTGGATTACCCGAATCGATCGTACAAGATGAAGAAGGTTTTACATGGAAGCTTGAGAATGCAGAAGAATCCACTGAGGGAAATAAAAAATATTATACGTATCGATTAACTTATAAAGTGACCTTGAATGCAGATGCTATTGATTTCGATGAAGGAAAATGGTATCCACTCAATGGAAAAACATATATCACACTGGCAGATGGGGAAAAAGTTTATTTTCCTATTCCGGCAGGACAAGGTGTCAAAACGCGTTATACTGTAACATATACAGATGGAGTAGAGGATGAAGAAGTGTTTGAAAATCAGATTACGACTGATCTGGTCTATGGAGCTGAAACGCCTTCCTTCAAAGGGACTCCGGAAAGAACCGGATATCTCTTTACCGGATGGACACCTGAAATCAGTGAGACTGTGAGCGCTTCTACGACATATGTAGCAACATGGAAGAAAAGGATGGAGCCATTAAACAAAGTCCCTGAAATCAACGCAGAAGATAAAACACTTATAGTAGGAGACACATTTGATCCAAAGAAGGATGTGGCAGCTACTGACAAGGAAGATGGCGACCTTACAGCTAAGATCGAGATCGTCAAGAATACAGTAGACATGACAAAAGCCGGAACATATGAAGTTACATATAAAGTAACAGACAGTGAAGGAGCGTCCACAACGAAGACGATCACAGTCACTGTCAATCCAAAAATGGAAAAATTGAAT
>NZ_JANGCA010000104.1:0-7231 GCF_024463855.1 Clostridium sp. DFI.1.208
TATATCACAAATTACCAATAATTACCATATAATAAAACGAAATATTTGACAAAATAATCATAAAAAAAGCCTTTGATAAAAAGCTTTAGAAGATGTTGGCTATATATAGTCTGTCAAAGACCCGAGTCTGATATCTAATTCTATAGTAATTAGATATATTTTTTTTGCGCATGTTTTTGCCTCTGGTGGAAGCGATTTCAAAATTTTGGCTTTTGTGGTATTATATTAGTAAGATATTATCTTTGAAGGGAGAAGGAATTATAATGGAGAGAGGTTTTAAATATTTAATAGATATACATGGGCAAGAAGGCGCAAGAAATGTTTTTGAAGAAATTTGTATTCAAATTTTTCAACATAAATATGGTCCTGAAGCAAAAGCGGTAAGATTAAGTCAAGGAGATGGAGGTATCGACGTATTAGTGGGAGATTTACCGGCGCCTAGAATAATATATCAATGCAAGTTTTTTCCTGATGAAATAGGAAGTTCACAAAAAAAACAAATTACTGATTCTTTTGAAACTGCAACGAGAAATTATACACCTAGAAATTGGTATTTGTGTTTACCATTAACACTTGACAAGGAAGAGCTTCTTTGGTGGTCAAAGTGGAAAGCAGAACGTGAAACTACGAATCTTAAGATTGAATTATGTGATGGAAGTTATCTGATACGAAAATTGAAAGATTACAAAATGTATTCACAAATATTTGATGACGATATAAGAAATGCTTTACAGAAAATACTAGAAGAAATGACTGCATTTAAAGAAGATGTTGCAAATGAAATTATTTATGGATATGATGATGCTGAAAATATCGTTGTTGTCTACCAAGATTATATTTTTGTCAAAATGCTGGAAAGTGCAAATATTAAAGATACAGATGCATGTATAATTGATTTTTACAATGCTGAAATCGCAATGTACACTGAACTAAGCAAGGATGCAGTTGAAGGATTAAGAATTTATAATAATTTAAAGAATAAAATTCATTCATTATGGCGAACACAGTATAGGATTATCAATAACTCAAACGACGGGAATAATTTATTAGGAAACGTTTGTCAAAGAATAGAGGATCTGGATTCTACTATGCTTAAAACTTCAGGATACTCATTGCTCGCAAAAAATGGTATATTACATCAATTAGCAGATGAAAAAAAATTAGGTTGGATTGAGAACTATCTCATTAAATTATCTGAGTATATGGAGCAAAATTTATGAAAGAAATAATAAGTAAAGTAAATTATAAAGAGTTTAACCTTACAATGTTAAGAATCATGGGCTTTCTAAATGTTTTAGGTAAGAATCATAAAAAAAATACGAATAGAGATAGAATTTCCTTATATGATTTTTATTTAAAATTTCCTGAATTGCTGTCAAAAATTGAATATGAACAAGATTTTGATACAAAATATTCTTATTTTCATTGGATGCCTGACTATAATTTTTACTCAGCCATTCTTTCTAACTTGAAGTCTAGAAATTTAATTGAGGTCGATAAATCAGGTAATTTTTCAATCACTCTTCTTGGTGAAAATTTCATAAGTAAACTTGAATTAAAGTATCTAGATAAAGTAAAAGAGAGTAGCAATTTTATTATATTAAATATATGCAAAATGAGTAATAAATCAATAATCGAAGATATTAATTCTTTGATTATTGAAGAGAGGGGAATTTAATAATGAAATTGTTTATAGAGGTATTTCGTCTAGTAGGTTTCAATAAAAATTATGAGATTAAATTTAGAAAAGGGTTAAATTTTATTTCAGGACCCACGTCAACAGGAAAGTCTACTATTCTTGAATTAATTGATTATGCTTTAGGCTCAGATTCTCATAAATCATATATAGAAGTACATCAAAAATGTAAAGATGTAGAAGTAGAGTTAATGTTAAATGGTACACTCTTCAAAATAAGGAGGAAATTATTCAATTTTAATCTTCCAATTGTTGTTGAAATATTCGATACAGAGAAAAATACTTTTGTACATAATGGTATATATTTTCAAGATTCTGATGAAGGGCAAATGACACTATCTGATTTTTTATTATCAAAATAGGATTAGATGGTGTTATTATAACTAATCAAAAATTTAGTTTTCGAGATTTGTTTAAATATTCTTATTTAAAGCAAACCAAAATTGATAATGAAGATATATATGATGCAGAGAATAATTATGTTTTAAATTATAAAAGAAAGGCTACCTTTGAAATAATTTTTGATATATATGATAAATTAATTAATGATCTAAAGGCACAATTGAAAGAAAAAAAAGATGAGTTAAGTAATGATAAAACAAAATATAACGGGATTTCTGAATTTTTAAAGAATGCCGGAATTAATGATTTTAGTGAATCTGAAAAAGTTAAATATAAAATAAATCAAGAAATCAGCGAGTTGAAAAATAGATTGTCTATTATTAAAAATAAATCATTTGAAGATATAGATAATACACTTGTGAAAGAATTAAATAGTGTCATCGCCAAAGATAAATTAAATGTTTTAAAATTAGAAAAACAGTTAAATGATCAAAATGACTATATCAATAAACTTATTTTACTCTCTAATCAATATGATAAAGAAATTGAAAAATTAGATGCTGCAATTATGGGTATAAATTTAATAAACAAGTATGATTATTTATATTGTCCTAATTGTATGAAGCCTCTTTCAAAGCATACTAATACAGATTGTCAAATATGTGGGAAAACGATGGACGAGGTTGTAGAAAATATTGCTTTATTAAGGGCAGAGCGAATAAGTAATGTTAAGAAAAGAAATGAAATTGATAAGCATATCAGAGAACAAGAGCTGAAAGAAGAAACTATAGAAAACGAAATCAAGAAATTAAGTCAAGTTTTATCAAAAAACAATCGAATATTAAGTGAATTGACTGAACAATTTATCAATCCGTATGTGGAAGAAATTGGTCTTATAAATTTGAAAATTGGAGAACATTATAAAGAATTGGATGAATTAAAGAAAAATTTGGATTTTATCAAAGAGTTAAATAGATTAACACTTCTTCTAGTCCAAAAACAAAAAGAAGTTGATGCTCTAGATACTAAAATTAAAACAAAAAAATCGTCAAGTGATAAAGATGAAGTGTTAATAGGGCTTTCTAGCACATTCAGTAATATCTTAAAGTCATTTAAATTTCCAAAATTAAGTGATTCATTCATAAACAAAAATAATTATTTACCTTACGTAAGAGGAAAGAAGTATAATGATATAGGAAGTTTAGGAGCAGTAACTTTGATAACGATGGCATATTATTTATCAATCTTACTAGAATCTAAGTCAGAGGATTTAAATCATTTAAATTTATTGATGATTGATACCCCACGTAAGAATTTAGGATCTTCTTCAAAAGAAAAGGATTTTCAAGATGATGAAATATATCATGCTGTTATTCGGTATTTAATACAAGTATGTGAGGATAACGATGATGATTTGCAATTAATAATTGTTAATAATGGATATCCTGATTTTTTACCTAATGATAATCTGGTGGCTGAATTTTCTTCTAATGGAAAAGTTGGATTAATCGATGACATCTAATTTTCTAAATCAATTATGTTATTGATACTCTTTAAGAATATTTATGAAGAAGGTGAATTAGTTCGTGAAGCAACTGTTGCAAATTTTGCAACAGTTCAAAATGAAGGAAACAGACAAGTAGAAAGAAATATAGAATATTACAATCTTGATGTAATTATTTCGGTTGGTTATCGTGTGAAATCAAAACGAGGGGTACAATTTAGAATATGGGCAACAAACCTTATTAAAGAGTATTTGAAAAAAGGATTTGTGCTTGATGACAAACGCTTAAAAGAATTAGGCGGTGGCGGAATACTTTAAAGAATTACTTGAAAGAATTCGAGATATTCGTGCGTCTAAAAAGGTGTTTTATAGACAAATTCTTGAGATATATGCCACAAGTATTGATTATGATCCAACTGCTGAAGTATCTATTCAATTCTTTAAAAAAGTACAAAACAAAATTCACTATGCTATTCATGGTGAAACTGCAGCTGAAGTTATTTATCATAGAGTAGATGCTGAAAAAGAATTTATGGGTTTAACTACTTTTTCTGGAAATCATCCAACATTAAAAGAAACGAAGATTGCAAAGAATTATTTAAATGAAAAAGAGTTAAAAGCAATGGGGCAACTTGTGTCAGGGTATCTTGAGTTTGCTGAAAGACAAGCAGAACGAGAGCAAGTGATGACAATGGGAGATTGGGTAAAACACCTAGATAACATTTTAACAGTCACTGGAGAAGAATTATTAGTTGGTAATGGCTCGATTTCTCATAAAAAAGCCATGGAGAAAGCTGAATTAGAATATAAGAAATATAACGCAAAACCATTAAGCGATGTTGAAAGAGATTATTTAGATGCGATTAAGGAATTAGAAAATTTGAAGTAGAGGAGATTTTTATTATGATTAAAGAATTGTATTTAGGTATTGAATGGGCGAAATTTGTATAATGAATTGCTACGTAGAGGGTATGGAGTTTATGTTGGAATTCTTTATAAAAAAGAAGTAGATTTTGCTGCAATCAAACAAAGTGAAAAATTTATATTCAAATTTCGACTATTAATGATGTGAAAATTTTGAAAGGGAAATGAGCACGTTATTAAAAAATGATGACGCCTATTCTAAAATGGTTATAGCAAGGACAAGCCATGATGAATATCAATATGAGGGTATTAGAAAAGTTGATATTTCTGATTGGTTACTGAATGATTAAGATAAAAATAGAAAGTTCCTAAATAACGGAAGCAGTCTTAATAATTAAGAAAGATTACACAAAGAGGTACGCGTATGATACAGAAAGAAAGTCTTACAGATATCAGGAGAGAAAGCATACTTATGCAGGGCGATGAGTATGCCTATATACTACCCAATGTATCATTAAACGCCTATATCTCAAATTTTACAATATCCTTTCCAATGCATCCATGATATCCAATGCATATACGATAATGCCCCATGGCAGTGTGACGCTTGTAATATTTGAATACGGAACCTTATTGCACAGCTTTCTATTCGGACCGACAACAAAGCCAAAAAGAGTAGGAGATATCGCGAATAAATGTAAATGTATTTTCATAATAGAATTTCAACCAGCCGGATTCTTTCCCTTTACAGGGATACAACAACAGGATTTAAAAGATAAAATCATTCCTTTTATGCAACTCGATACAGTGTTGGATTGGAAATTGCGCTGTTGCTATCTTCACAGCAGTACAGCGAATGAATTGCTAATGAATGTGGAAGACCTCCTTCTGCATACTATACAATATCCATATTCCAAAGAACTCATGCTTGCCATGAGGTTAATCATTCAGTCAGAGGGCACCTTGCCTTCCCAGGAAGTTTCAGATCAGGTATACTACTCCCTGCGCCATCTCAACCGGCTGTTTCAGCAGTTTGTTGGTACTAGTATAAAAGCTTTCTCCCGACTGGTACGTATAAATAAAGCAATTCGGCTTCTGAATCAAGAAGGCACATCCACTGCGCTTGTATGCGATACACTGCAATATTATGATGTCTCTCATTTCGTGAAGGACTTCAGAAATGTCTGCGGCATCACGCCGCAGGAATACAAAGAAAATATGTCCGATTTTTACAGTGAAATCGCTAAATTTTAGAGTATGATGAAGGGGGAGCATAAAAGCGAAAGAGAGGATATGAAGAATGAAATTCAAGGAAACGACGATTCGTGTACTGGTACGGAAGAATTATGGAGAATGCTTTGATTTTTACACACAGAAGCTGGGACTGCATGTAGTTTGGGGAGACCGAAATGGTCCCTATACTTCCTTTGCGGCAGATTCGCAGGAGGAGCCCTGCTTCGCTATCTTTTTAGGTGATGCCATGCCGATGTTTCAGGGATATGTGCAGCCGGATACAAATAAGCAGCCGGACACGGTAACTGCAGTCATACCTACAGATGATCTGAATCAGGATTACTGTCGTTTACAGGAAGCTGGTGTGGAATTTCTTGGAGAGCCGCAATTTATAGAAGCATGGGGCATGCGGTGTACTTACTTCAGAGACCCGGAAGGAAATCTATTTGAACTAAACGATGCCAGCGTGTAATGTGTCAGCTATACATAAGATAATCTAATCAAAGCTGCAAACCGAAACATATATGCAGGAAAACTTCAGTCTTTATGGAAGCTGCTAGTATGCATGTAAAAATTCAGGTAAAACAATATTTGAAAGTGAGGAAGCCGTATGAACTGGGAACCATGGACAGGGTGCTATAAAATCAGCGAGGGCTGTACAAATTGCTATTTTTACGGTCCTCATGCAAAACGGTATGGTCAGAATACCATACAGAAGACGGATAAATTTGACTGGCCGATCCGAAAGAACGCAAAGGGTGAATACAATATCAAAGGAAACAAGATTCTTGCGACCTGCTTTGCCACGGATTTCTTTCTGCCGGAAGCCGATGCCTGGCGTGAGGAAATTTGGGCGATGATCAAGCAGCGGACGGATATAGAATTTTTGATTCTGACAAAGCGAATTGATCGTTTTCCTGTCGCCTTGCCAGATGACTGGGGAAGCGGATATGAGCACGTGAATATAGGATGTACCGTCGAAAATCAGGAAGCAGCCGATTACAGACTGCCCTTATTTCTATCCTATCCCATGAAGCGTCGGTTTATCGCCTGTGCCCCGTTACTGGAAGCGATTGATTTAACACCATATCTCGATGGTGTTGATCATGTCACTGTAGGCGGAGAAACCGGAAGAGAGGCACGCATATGTGATTATGAGTGGGTGCTTGACCTTCACAGGCAGTGCGTGGAAGCCGGTAAAACCTTCTGGTTTAAAAATACAGGCTCTTTTTTCAGACATGACGGTATCATAGAACGAGTGAATCCATTCAAACAGACAGGAAGAGCGAAGCAATGCGGGATTGATATAACAGACGGAAGAAGATTGTTCTAATCGATGGTTATGTATTTTACCATGATAAACGATTAGGATTATGCAGTCTTCTTTGACTGAGTCGGATAATTAAAACTGCGTAATTTGTACTGTCTATAATAAGATAAACAGATAAAGAAATGAGAGCAATCTCATTTCAGACTGTTGACAAAGTGACTGTCGACAGTCTTTTTAAAATCTGATAGAATATCTGTGGCAGAAACGTACTTCATAAACCCAAAAATAGTCGACGTTTCTGCCATTTATTATGCCAAAAATG
>NZ_JANGCA010000105.1:0-6369 GCF_024463855.1 Clostridium sp. DFI.1.208
CTATAGTTCTTTTCAACATATTTACATTCACAATTTCAAAGATCGAATACTATATTTTCAAGTATTTTATATTTCATACTTTTTCATAAATTACTACTTGACTTTAATATAGTTGTCTTTCTGGGTACGAAAAAAGCAGTTAATCCTAAGACTAACTGCTTTGTGTGTATGGATATAAAATTGTCAAACTGAAATTTGAAAATCACTTTTTCTTGATAAGTTTCAGTTTTATATTTCTTCTTTCAGCAATCTTCTGAAACACCTCCACCACATACAAGCATTGTGCCTTAAATGGTAGTAAGGACAATTCGTCATTGGATTGTATTTGTTTCATTGCTTCTTGTAATTCTGAAAGTTCTAATAAATTGACTGCCACACAAAAGAAAGTCTTTCTACGCCCGTCATTATAGTTAGAAAGTAAGTAAGAAAGAATTTGTGTTTTTTCCTGCTGTTCAAGATTATATTGCTCAATGCCTATGTTTTTTGCTCTTTCTAAATCTGCTTTTCGCCGTTTATGCGTGATGAAAGAATCATAATCATCAATGTGTTGATATTTTTCGCATGGATATTGTCTGCATTCATAGCAATATTCAATCTGTCCATGTTCAAGACTACATTTTGCAATTCTGCATGATTGATTACCATTGCCACAACCGCCACAGTAATTTCCCAAAAGCATAGGGCATAGTCTGCAATTCAATCCGCAAAGAGAAAATAATTGATTTTTGCGTTCAAATCCTTTCATAGTATTAGTCTCCTAACTTTCAATTTATCGCATACAGGCATTTATAAATTTCATAGGTACATCCATACGTTCTGCAACTTGTTCTGGTGTCATTCCACTATTTAAGAAACGCTTGCACACTATCTTCATGTTTTCTCCAACTTCGATAATATGTTTATCTGGGTCATAAAAGCGGACTACACGCTGTCCCCATGAATGTTCTATAATAGGGTGGACATATTCAATATCATATTCTTTCAGCCTATCAGCAAATTTATCAAAATCATCTTCTTCAAAATAGACTTCAAAATTGTTACCACCAAAAGAAATATCACTTGTACCGATAAACTCTTTGTATGTTTCACTTGTCTGTAAGGCTAAGCCACCTGTTAAAGTTTTATTTGCTCCAAAATCCATAATGACATGAAGTCCAAAAACCTTTTTATAAAACTCAATTGATTTATCTATATCAGTTACTACCAACATAGGGTTTTTTAATTTCATTTTTGCTACCTCCACAACTTCCAATTTTCTTTATGTCCACATGACAGCATTTTCATATATCCGCTATTATAAGAAACTATCCATTTGCTAATGGTGTGGTAATAAACTACTTTCTATTTGGTTTTCTTTTTATCCTCAAAAGTTTAACAAAATCGTCAAACAAAGTTGTATCTGTTGGCTCAAACATCAGCCATTTTCCGTCATGGTAAGTTTTTGTTTCATCATAAATTCTCTGAACTTCTTTTGAATAATTATCTCTATCTGTATCGAATTTTAACCGTTCATCTTTACCTAAGATAATCATAAATCCCACACAGTTTTCTCTAGCATATAAGGCACATAATGTCTTGCCACCTCGACGATACTTATATTCATAATCCCATGCTTTGCCACCTTTATTCCATAGACATTCCATTTCATACTTTTCATCAATCAAGGCACACAATTCATTCCATACACTATATAATGATTGTCCGACCAAAGCAGTCATTTCCTCTGCATTAGGTATTTTATCTAGCATACACATTTCTCCTTTATAAGTCTAAATTAACTGTTTCCATATCAATATTATAACAATTGTTGATATCTGCTACAACGAAAAACTAGTTTGTCAGCTTACTTTTTCTGCTGTCCCTGCGGAGCATTGTTCTGTGTATTTCCAGCCTGACCGCCTTTGTTCTTCAACACAATATCATCAGCCTTGATGTACCAATCAACCGTAGTCCCTCTAAAGTTGGCATTTGCCACCGTATCAGCTACGGGATTGATAAGTTCCACTTCTGCATTGTAAGGGAAGTCCTTTACGGGAACATCGGCAGGGATTGATACTTGTATCATGCGTTCCTGCACACTACATTTCAAATCATAAGTACGACGCTTGATTTCATCACTTGTCGTTCCATCCTCATTTTCTACACGCACCTCATGTCGAAGTGCAGAGAATTTCAATACTCCAAAAGTTTTTTCGTTATCTAATACAATTCCATTTGCTAATCTCATAATCAAATCCCCCCCTTATTTACTTTCTGCTGGTAACATATCATCAGCCATTAAAATGTAGTTTGTAAATCCACGTCCTTTGACGTTGTAGCCCTCTGCGGTAATGCGTGGGTTAATCAGCTTTACTTTCTGCTCTGGCTTAAAATGCTTCTCGCCAGCTTTTGCAGGCAATACAACGATAATGTCGTCGGCTCTCTGAATATCCGAATACAAGTTGTAGCTTCTTGATACGGGAGTGTAACGTCCATTGATACGTTGCTGGTCTACTTTATTTTCCCCTGCAAATTCCAAGTTTCCAAAAGTCTGTGCCATATTCGGCACGATATATTTTAATTCCATAGTGTTTTACCTCGTTTCTTTCTTTAAGTTTGATTGTTGTGTATTCTGGCGGTTAATGAGATACCAGCAAGCCCCCAGATAGTAAAGGGTAAATAAATGCTAACGCCCCCTTGACTATCCGTGTTCTTGCAGGTAATCGGCAGACAAGCCAGAATAAGATATAGTCTGCCTTTATATGTTACGGCGGAGAGCGTGATTTTTCTTTCCTCATACAGCTACCGCCTTATGATTTCTTCATCTTACGACGTTTAAAGAAATATGTACCAGTTAAACCAGCACCAGAGATACAAAGCATTGCAATCAGTCCGTAAAGGTTTGTATTGTCGCCCGTTTTTGGACTGTCTGTTTTCGTAGGTGTATCTGGTGTAGTTGACTTCTCTGATTCTTCTGGGGTAGGAGTTTCTGGTACTTCTTTGATAGTAACCGTCTGCCCGTCGTCCTCAATATCCTTATGCTCCGTAACTTTTATCGGTTCATCTGGATTGCTTAAATCGTATAATTCCTCAAAAGTTACAAGCTGTTTACCGCCAAGAGAAGAAGCGTCAAAAGTAAACTCAATCTTTGCTTCCATAGTTTCGCTGTCAGCCGTAAAGATATAATCATTTTCAACACGCTTGTCATTGATGATAAGCTCGGCATTTTCATCTTTTAACATCTGCCAGCCCACAAGCTGATACTTCGTACCGACTTCTAAGCCCTCTAACTTGACTGTATCAACGATAGTTACGTCTTTTCCAGCTTCAATCTCTTTCTTACCGTCCTTATCTGTAGCTATCGTATGAATTTTGATGATACGCTCTGTGATAAGCACTGTCTGTCCGTCGTCATCAATGTCCTTGTGTTCCGCAACTTTCACGGGTTCTTCTGGATTGCTTAAATCGTATAATTCCTCAAAGGTTACAAGGCTCTTACCGCCAAGAGCAGACGCATTGAAAGTATAAGCGATTTCCACTTTCATAGCTTCAGCATCAGCAACAAAAGTATAGTCATTTTCCACACGCTTGTTATTGATGATTAGCTCTGCATTTTCTTCTTTTAACATCTGCCAGCCTTTCAACTGATATTTTGTCCCTTTGATAAGACCGTCTAATTTGACTGTATCAATGATAGTTACGTCTTTCCCAGCAAGAATAGTCTTTTCGCCGTCCTTGCTGGTAGCGGTAGTATGGATAGTGATTTCTTTTTCGTATGCATCAGTCAGCGTACCTAAATCAACCACAACCTTATTTCTGGAAATGACAATCTCAAACGGTGGAATAAGTTTGAAGCCTTTGTTGCTTTCACAACGTAATTCTTCAATGATGTAGGTATCATAAAGCAAAGCACCTTTGCTGTCGTCTGGTTCAGAAGTACCAAACCATACACCGTCCTCACTTGTTTTTCCTGCATTGGTATTGTGCTTGTAGGAAGCCCAATTTGACGCAGTAGAGAACTGTCCGTTATCATCAGTTACGACAATATGACTTTCGCCCGTCGTCTTGCTTGTGATCCTGAACGGAACATCTGCAAGACGCTTGTGCGAACCTGCTCCAATCTTTACGCCCTCAATATCGCCACGTTTAATCTGGTTATAGATAGAGTGAGCCTCGTCGGTCAAATCTACGATTTTTCCATTCTCTGTGATTTCAAAGTCAATCTTTTTTGCACCCTCTGTCAAATATCCCTCTGGCGGTTTTTGTTCAGACAGCCTAAATTTTCCGTAAGGTAACAAACCAGCAGAAGTAGAAGCGATACCCTCAATGTCGGTATAGATTGTCTTTACTACTTCATTTTTCTTGTATAGCTTGCCCTCAACCAAGACAGTATTATCATTTAAGGAAATGATTTCAAAAGTGGTATCTTTCAAATTCGCACCGCCTTGAGCTTTCGTGTCACCCGTTTCTAAATCTCGTTTTTGGATTTTCACACCGCCACGAATGACTTTATCTGATACATGGTACTGATTACTTCCAGACAATACGGCAAGGTCGCCGTCCTCTGTAATCTGTGTCAGATACATTCCTTTTATCTGTTCTTCGCTACCGTCAGCCTGCATATATGCACCCGCTAACAAGTAACCCGACGGACTTTTTGTTTCCTCAACAGTTAGTGTTCCTAATGGAAGTACGTTTTTACCGTCCTGCGTATAGAAGCTGTCCCCAGATACTTTATATTTGTCAGCTAAACGAGTAATGTAATGGATAGCACCGTCGCTGTCTTTTTCAGCGATAGTCTTTGTTACCCATGTTCTTGTAGGCTGTGCTGGAAGATTGTTCTTGTTGTAATATCCAGCGTAGAAGTTCCATGTAAACTCTGCTCCCTCTAAAGAAGCGTTTCCCTGCGGATTGGATTTCTGTGTTTCCATGTCAATCTTGAACAGCTCAATCAAGGTATCTGTTACTTTTGGAGTATCAGATACTTTTAAAGTCGCTGTTTTTCCAGCTTCCACAGATAAAGAGTAAACTGTTTTATCAATTTTAAATCCTGCTGGTGCAGAAAGTTCCTTGATATATACTGTAGTGGCTCTTACTTCAACAGCTTCTGCATTTCCGCTAGTATCAGTCGTAAGGGTGGCAAGCTGTTTCGTGCAGTCTTTATCAGAATACACACCATACGTTGCACCAGCGATTGAATAAATCCCGTTGCCGTCTGTAATATTGGCATTGGTGGAAGTCTTTTGAAGTTTGGTATTTCCGACAGCTAACTTCGCCCAGAATTGCCCTAACTCTTGACCCTCGCCAGAGTAGATATATCCGCCACAGTCATAACGTCCTTTGTTTTCTTTCACAAAGGCTTTTGCTCCTGCGAATACTTCATCTTGCGTTGCCTTTGGTATTTCGTCATAAGAAGCTCGCACGTTATCACATTGCCAACCAAGATGTACGCTTAGTCTCTGCCAGACAACAAGCTGTCTTAAAAGGTAAGCGTGTTTGCTACTAAGCCCCGTATGACTTTTAGCATACTGTTTAACATATTCAATGGATAAAGCAACATCACTTATCTGGTCGGCACTCATACGGGTGCTTGCGTCAGAACGTGTTTTATAACCATTTTTGAAAGCTGTGTTGATGTCGATACAATAAGCGTCCTCGCCCTCAACTTTCATGTGCCCCTCATTAAACGTTTCTGTAATAGAGCCGTCATTGTTGACACGTTCTACAATACCAACACGCTCGGCAGACTCCGTCCAATACTGTGTTTCCGACGCATGAACAGCCATTGTCGGTAATGCAGTAAGAACGATTGGAAAGGCTAGAAAGCCCGTACATAATCGCTTTAATATCTTTTTCATAATTCTTAATGCTCCTTTCATTTTGGGTAATAAAATAGCCGTCCACTAGGATCGGCTGGAAATAGAAAAGGAACGCTGATATTGTGCGTTCCGTAGTCTATGAAGTATTCAATTTTTCTTGTTTCAATACTGATGTGCTGTACCGTATCTTTGCATATCTGGGAAATAGGACGTATCAAGGCTCATTCAATCGTAGTAAATTAGTAGTATTTTGATGTGTTTAGCTCCTTGATAATGCCGATAGATACAGCGTTTTAGCGGATAATCAAATTTTTAGTGTGTTTTTATGAAAAAAATATAGATAGTTTAAATCCTTATTACAAAACAATATTATATAGAGAAAACTAAATATTATAGCAAATAAAAATAATAAATCCTAAAGGAGATAATCATGACGATACAAACGCTGAAGTGAAAAGTTAAATTCCACTTTCAAAGTAGCTAAGTAGAAAAGACTCTTACACAACAATCTAGTTGAATTTACACTTACAATTGCATTTAGTCTTTCATATATCCTTTTTTATATCTATGA
>NZ_JANGCA010000106.1:0-6297 GCF_024463855.1 Clostridium sp. DFI.1.208
GGAAGAGACGCAGGAAGAGGATCCGCGCATCCGTGCGATGATCCAAAATGATTTTGAAAAGGTCACTTGGTTCCAGGATACACATCGTGAGCTGGAATTCTTTCTGATGCTGCGCGATGAGGATGAAACGACTCTGATGAAGAACTATGACGAACTGGTCGCAGAGCTTCAGTATGCCGGTTTTCGGACGAAGGATCTGTGCATGCACGATCTCTACGACTATGTCGCTTATATGTATGAGAATCCGCTGATCAATGATTATTATTTTTCACGAGGTATCTTCAGCTGTCTGGCAGAGGAGAGTGAGGATATCTTCCCATCGGAAGACAACTATCATGAACCGGATTTCGATTATGATGATTATTACAGACTCCGGAAGGAGGGAGAACATGTGGAACAATGACCTGTTGAAGAAAAAAAGTACGTTCCAGCCGATCGGGCTGAAGATCCAAAGAGGCCACTATATCCTGGGAGACCGTTATATCAAATCTCTGCTCGTCACTGAGCTCCCCCGGCAATTCGATCTCGGCCTCTTGAGTTCCTACGTATCGAATCCGGAGATCAAGGTCTTCATGCGTACGGAGCCGTTGGATCTGGACTGTGCCGGTATGCTGAAGAAGGAATACAATGATAAGAGCAGAGAATATCAGAAGAGCGGGAACGACCCGACGAGGAGAGAGATCCTGGAGAATGAGCTGATCTCATTGAATACCTACATCAAGGAGATCATCGATAATCACGATGTGACCTGGAACATCACCATCGTCTTCAGCGTCTATGCTGACACAGAAAAGGAGGTGAACAAACGATGTCAGGATCTCAATCTACGTTTACGGGCACAGGGCTTCAAGCTGACCAGTGCTCCCGTCATGCAGGAGAATCTGATGCGGGTCGCTTCCCCATTGTTCGTCGATAGTCTCCTTCCCGCTGAAGTGGAAAAGAATATCGGTATCCCGCTCCCTTCACTCGGTCTGGCCGGTCTCTATCCGTTCGTATTCGAAACACTGAAGGATCGTGACGGCTTCCTGCTGGGACATGAGCTGATGAATAAAGGAGCGATCCTATTCGATCAATTCCAATGGCTCGATGATCCGGTGAGTGCCCGGGCACTGAATCGCCTGAGTGGGAATCTCGTCATCGTCGGAGGTACCGGATTCGGTAAGTCTACACTGATGAAGCTGTTGATCCGTTTTTACATCCGTACACACAAAAAGATCATCTGGATAGACCCCGAAAATAAGAATAGCTCCCTGACGAAGCGTTATGGAGGCACGTTCATCAACTGGGGACGGCGAGGCCATATCATCAATGTCTTCGATCTGAAGCCGATCTCAGTGGAAGAGGATGAGGACGCCAGTGTCAAATGGGATACAGAGCTTGCCATATACAACTGTATCGATGATGTCAAGATCATCCTGCGCTATCTCGTACCCTCTATCAGTGATGACACCCTTTCCATCGTAGGAGATCAGATGGTCATGCTGTATGCCGATCATGGATTGACGCCGGAAACGGATTTCCGTGGACTTCCGGCTTCTGCATATCCGACCTTCTCCGATCTCGACGTACGTCTGCAGAAGAGCATAGAGGAGTGTCAGGATCAGCCGCATGCCGATACGAAGGAGCTGGAGCTGCTGCGAGATCTGCGGCTGAAGATAAAACCACTGCTCAGAGAATGGTCGATCTACTTCAATGGACATACATCGCTGGGGCAGGAGGACTTATCGAAGGATATCATCGCGTTCGGTACGAAGACGCTGCTGGAGAAGCCGATGACATTGATCAATGCGCTGAATCACATCATGTACCAATTTGCCTGGTCGTTGTGTCTGGATGAGTCCGTAGAGTCTGCTTTCGTTCTAGATGAGGCGCATACGCAGATACTGACGCCGATGAGTGCAGAAAGAGTAGCACAGTACACACGAAGATCCAGAAAATACCACAATGTCTGTACGATCGCGACGCAGGAGCCGAAGGACTTTGCGGGAAAAGATATCCTCGTACATGGAAAAGCGATCTTCAACAACAGCGTCTATAAGATGATCATGCATCTGGAGCGCGACGGGACCAACGATCTGAGCAAGTTCATCACCGTCAATGAGAATGAGAAAGGACTGATCGAGCAACTCCGTATGGGCGATGCGTTGTTCGTCTGTGGAGACCGGCATATCCCGCTGCATGTCCTTGCGACAGAGAACGAGTTGAAGGAGATGGCATGACCGCAAGGAACCGAAGACTATACACATGGATCTATTCCCTATCATTCAAACATCGGTTCTCATGACAGGTGGTCCACGAGCGTGATAGATCCATCCGGAAAAGACAGTACCCGGCAACTTGCCAGGTAGCTTTCCGCAAAAGGTATGACAATGATGGAGGAGGTGTAAGAATGATCACATGCACTTTGAAAGAACTGGGATATCCGGAAGATCCACCGAAAAAGCTGCTGCCTTGGATACACATGGAACTACAATGGAAAAACCTTGATAAAACAATTACTTTTAGTTATGATAATACTATACATATATACGAGGTGAGTGAATTGAGGCAGAAATATTGTTTTGAGATACCCTACGGAAGTAGAAGTCAGTGGATCGATCGGTGTTGGCAGTTGAACGAGTTCGTTGGAACGAAAGGGATCGTAAAGTTATTCGTATCAAATATACCATATCACCTAAGATCGTATATTTATTTTGATTATGTTGGGGATCGTGAAGATATCATCGAATTCTGCAAAAAATATGAGATCGATGTATCTTATGATAAGGGATCAGAAGAATTCCTTGAAGATATGCGGAATAGGATGTGGAATGAAATTTCTTTTAGTTCGAGAATGAATCGCCAAATGTTTGAGGTGTTCTTCGTTTCAAGTTTTCAGTATGCGGAGATCAGCGAGCTCCATGAAAAGGGATATCGTTGGGAAACGGAATCAAAAAGAAAAAAAGTATTCATATCCTATGCATGGAAAGATAAAGAGATCATTGATAATATGATTGATAAGCTACAGACGAGTGGTATCAGGATCTTCATGGATAGACAATCCATAGATTACGGTGATCATATATTAGAAAGTATCCTGAGTGGTTTAAGCGAATGCGAGCTGGCTATATTTTTTTTAAGTCATGCATTTCGGAACTCTATGATGGGCAAACAAGAACTGAGAGCTATCTGGACAAAAGTCATCAGTAGAAGAAAAGCATGGATGATCATAAGATTGGATGATGTGGACCCTGAGGATATATTTTATTCATTGAGCGACTATAAGTATTTTGATGCTCAAACGGAATCATTCGATGATTTTATAAAAGCAGTACATAAAAAGCTGAAGGAATGTTAAAGGTAAAACGAACGAAGCAGGAAACATTATTATACCTGCTTTTTCTTTTTGGAAGATAGCGTAATATATCAGCATAAAAAGCACTACCCGGCAACTTGCCAGGTAAGATAAAAGTATACAGGACATCAACTTCTGAACACTTGCAGAAATCTTATCAGAAAAATCAAATATACATATACGAATGAGTTTTCTTGTGATATCTTAAAATAAAGAGGTGTTAAGATTGAAGATCAAAAACATACAAATAGCACATATATTTATAGAACTCACAAAGAAAACGAAGTACGGAGGTAAGTTTATGGACTTATTCAAACATGTTTTCAATGTGATCCGCATAGTTACTATGAAAGAATATCCTCTTTCAGAAATAAAGCAGCAGATCAGAAATAAGGTCATAGGACCAGGCGAACGAATCAGAGTCAAAGGATATCTGAGCTGTTTTGCACCGATATGTGAACCTGATACATTCGTTCCTAAAATGATTACATATGATCGTAAAAATGATGAAGTACATGTGGTTTTCTGTCCGCCGGTCGTAATGAACCTGCAATCTGAAGAACATGCAGTTGCATTTCTCTATCCGCAACAGGAAGGACGATTTGAATATGAGTTAGAAAACAGTGCGGAGAGATTGCAGATCACAGATAAGAATGGGTTCATCCCGGTAGTATTGAAAAAACAGGAATATAGGAAATATTCAGAAAAACAAGTCGAGATGATCTGTTCCATCGAAGATATAAGTACATGGGATCCGAAAGATGAATTCATATTCAAAACACGTGAGTTCAGAAAAGTGAATGATTGGTTCACAGATCTCTATATTCCCCAATATTCAGCATATTGTCTAAAGGCGCAATCAATAATTCCGGATAAAAACGAAGATAGAAAAGATTCTGTTATCGTACCGTATGCCATCGAATATCAGGTATTTTGTAATGATGAAGAAATAGATCTATTCGAAGGAGTCCACACAGCTCTTGTAAAAGCCTTCGTAAACGAAAATAGCAAATTCAAGATATGGCACATGGGAGAAGAAAGTTATGATTTCATACTAGCTGAAGATCCGAGTCTAAAGATCGTTTATATGTTTGGCGGGAAAGTTGGTTTTTATCAAAATATAGATATAACAGATACTTTGATCTATGAGCAGCAAATAACGCTATTGGAAGAACGATTATTGCAGTTCAAAGATCATTTACATGATTCGATACATCTGGATCTAGTATATCTATCCGATATTGGTATGTTAAGATCCCTAGATATAGATCGTTATAAACCAAAGGCAAATTTAGCCTGAAGTCGATAAGGTCAGAAGATCGAGGCCCAAATCAAACAGAAGGACGATCTATTTTGTAGTTGTTCTATTGAAATAATAGAGAACTGATGCAGATGGCAGGAGATCCAAGAACGAGATATCTCCATCCTAGAGAGCATTACCTGGCAAATTGCCAGGTAACTTATAAAAATGGAATGAAGATATATCATACCCTAATTGATGGTATATGACACTTTCAAAATAGGCGGGAGATTTCCCGTTTTTTGTTCGTCGATCAAAGGATTTCGATACGGAAAGGAGAACCTGATATGGAAAAGCATACAGAAAATAAGTTGCTTCATAAAACAATCGATAGAATAAGCCATCGATATCGTCACGAAAAGGTGTTATCGAGCTTCAAAGAAAAGAAGCTGCGATACCTCTCCATGGACGAGGATGAATTCTTACTGAACTATATAGAGATCAGTATGGAATGCATATATAAGAAATGGATGCTCTTCTTTTCTTCGATGGTCTGGATGATGATGACGATATCTTTGCTTTCCTATGTGAAGAAGCTGCTTACTGTCCTTCCCACGATATCTGATCAGGAATATCGAAACGCGATCCTGCTCGTATCTATCAGCTTGCCTGCTATGATCCTTCTACCGTGGCTCATCTGCCTGATTTATGCGTTCATCAAGCAATATCGACGGATGAAAGAAAAAATGATCATGGACGAGGTAAGAAGATATCTACGATAGCTCATGCGAAAAGAAAAGAGGAAGCATACATGGCAAAATGGCTGAAAGGTATGGCTTATTTATCTGCATTTGATCCAGATAGAAAGGGAAAGAAGATCCGGCATAGGACAAACGTGATGATAGTCATCGGTTTGATCATAAACATCGTTGCTACACCGATGCTTTTTTCTTAGAATCAAACGAGTTTTTGATATCATGATACCGGACCATGCAGTAAGCGTCACCGTATCCGCCTGTGCGATATGCATGATAGCGATGATAGTATTCTTTTTAAATGGTCTCATAAAATCAAATCGCTGATCTTTTTATCCCCAAAGAAAAGGAGCTGATACGAACGAAACGAATAGGCAGCATAGCTTTGACCATTCTATTGGTTTTGGTATCCTTATGTTTATGCGGTCATTTCCGGATCTATTGTATCCTGAGTGGTTCGATGGAGCCCACGATATCCACCGGCAGTCTCATACTGGTCGATACCGATGTTGTACTGTATACGGAGGATATCGTTACCTTTCAAAAGCAGGATTCCATCATCACACATAGGATCGTGAGACAGATTGATGATCAGAGATCCATCACAAAGGGAGACGCCAATGACAGCGATGATCCTACACCGCTCTATAAGACGCAGATCATCGGTAAGGTCATCCTGGTCATCCCTTACATCGGCTATATCGTCCTATTCATCAGACGATATCTCTGGCTGCTGTGCGCGGCCTTTTTGGCATGGCAGATCATACGAAAAAGGAAAAGGAGATAAGAAATTTATGGAAATCAGAAACAAGAAAAAAGTAGGCATCCTCTCAATAGCTGCATTGGCAGGGATCACAATCATTGGATCCTCTGTCGCATATTTCACTTCGACGGATACGAAGGACAATCTCTTTACCGTAGGCTCTGTGAGGACCATCCTGCATGAGGACAGATGGGACGATCTCGCA